>JBCCGX010000084.1:0-15813 GCA_039029035.1 Acidobacteriota bacterium
CAAGAACCTGCTCTTGACCGGCCAGCTATTCAGCACGTTTCAGCCATTCGAATACGGCGACTTCAGGTCGGGGGCTTGGGGCCTCTTGTTCGATTCTTCCCACGGTCTGTTCTGGTTTGCCCCGCTTCTCTGGGTTGCCATGTTTGGTTGGCTCGTGCGGCCACGGGATCGGCAGCAAGCATGGCTTGGTCGATGCTGCCTGATGGCCTTCATCGGGTACTTCGCGCTCACGGCGGCCTGGGTCGACTGGCGCGGCGGTTCTTCCTATGCCACGAGACTCCTACTGCCCGCACTTCCAGCGCTCGCAGTGCCCTTACTCCGCTTGACCAGGGCTCTACCTCAACGCCTTGCAGCCGGCCTGTTAGGGGGTCTAGCTACCCTGGGATTCTCGATCAACTTCTGCGCTGCCGTCGATCCGCGTCCGGCGTTGTGGGGTGCTTCGGTGGCAGATCTCGTGGCAGGTCAGCCGCTCGCATTCTTCGCCATCGCCCCTCTAACCGCTGTCACGCTGTTCTGGTTCAAGAACCTCGACTTCGCACCTCCCGATCAACGGCCATTCTGAGAGCCATCCGGACCTTGCACGGGCCGGTTGACGACCCCTCCGTTGGCCCGGCTCAGCCGGCCTGCGGGAAGAAGCGCCGAATCGTTGCTTCGCTTGGCGGCCGGGTGGCGAGGGAGACGATCACCAGCACCGTGGCCGAGGCAAAGAAGATCACTGCCACCGGCATGATGCCCGTACCGCCCACCGTGTAACCCGGAGTTTGCCAGCCGTCGAGGAAGAAGTAGATCCACAGGGCGACGACCGTAAGGATCGCTGCGATGGCCCCCTGACGCGTGCTACGGCGCCAGAAGATGGCAGCCAGAACGAGGGGGAAGAGAGCGGAGAAGCCGGTGAAAGACCATACCGCGAGGCCGAAAATGCTGGTCTTGGCGACCAAAGAGAGCAGGTAGGTGACCACCAAGAGAACGATAACGAAGACCCGCCCGGCGAGGACTTGCTGGCGGTCGCTCATTGCCTCGTGGCCTGCCTTGCGCTCGGAATAGTGGCGCACGATGTCCTGGGTGAACATGGTACCCATAGCCAGGACCTGGGAATCGAGGGACGACATGACCGCTGCGAAGACCCCGGCGCCGAGCAGGCCAGCAAGGATCTCCGGGGCGTGCAGGTGGATCATCTTGATCAACACGCCACTCGCCGCCGGTCCTTGCAGATCCGGGAAGTCGACATGGCCCAGAACCCCTAGCATGACGCTAGGAATCCACACGATCGCGACACAGATCGGGTAGGCGACGATCGGTAGGCGGAAGGCCTCCACTCTCTTGGCTGACAGCCAGTGCATGAAGAGGTGCGGGAACATGCCAGCCGATAGCGGGATGAAGACGTAGGTCGCGAGCTTCAACGGCGGAACATTGTCGCCGCGGATCATCAGATCCGGGCGCGCCGCGGCCACCTTGTCGAGCGCTGTGCCGAGGCCACCGAGCTGGTTCATCAGGTAGATGAAGGTCACCGCCCCCAGAGTCATGAACACCAGGGTCTGAAAGGTGTTGGCCCAGGCGGTACCGCGCAGACCGCCGTAGGTGACGTAGCACAGCACCACCGCCGAGATCACCAGGCCGCCAACCCAGCTCGGCACCTCACCGCCGGTGATCTGGGTGAGTGTCAACCCGCCGCCGAGGACGCCGATCAAGAGGTACGGGATGGTCAACGCCACCAGGACGATGAAGAGCAGCAGACCGACCAGATCCGATTCGTAGCGTGCCCTGAAAAACTGCGCCTGGGTGAGAAAGCCGAGACGTTTGCCGGTGGCCCACAGCCGGGTGCCGACGAAGAAGAACACCATCGGCGCGACGATGGCGGTCGACGAGGCCATCAGCCCGAACACGCCGATCCCCACCCGGTGCGCCTCGCCCGAGGCGCCGAGAATAGAGAACGCCGTCATGTTGGTGCCGAAGAGTGACATCAACAGTACGAAAGGCCCGATGGAGCGGGTGGCGACGAAGTAATCCTCGCCGGTGCCGCGGAACAGGCGATGGCTCAGCAGGCCCACCGCCAGGACGCTGGCCAGGTAGAGGCCGAGAATGATCAGGGTCATCGTGGGGGATCAGCCTTCATGGTCCGCCTCGGCGTCGGCCCCGGCATCCAGGCCGGCCGGCCAAGCATGCTTGACTACCAGGGCCATCAAGGCACTGACCGCGAAGCAGTAGAGCACGTGGTAGGTCAAGCCGACGGGTAAGCCGAGCAGCCGGCTGCTATGGGTCCACAGCCAGAGATCATTGTGCAGCAGGAAGAGCAGCACCAGAGCCGCGTACAGAGCGTTGCGCATCGTTGTCGAGCTCAGACGTTCTGCTCGGTGGCGGCCAAGGATTCTCGGCGCGCCGTGGCGACCACCGATCGCTCGATGGTGGTCGACGAATCCTGCGCCGATGGGCAGGCACAGATGAACTGCTGCATATCGTCGAAGAGGGCTTTGAAATTGCGGTCGAAAACGTCGCCGACGAGGATATCAACGACCGCCTTGCGATGCTGCGGGTAGCTGCGCAGGAAGCGAGCGAAGTTGAAGTCCTTGCTGTAGAAGGCGTACACCAGCTGGCGAAAAGAGGCCATGCCGTCGCGCATCTGCGGCTCGAAGGCGCCGAGGCGCTCGCCCGACGGGTCGTCGGCCTCGAGGGCGGCGATGGTCGCATCGGCAGCAAGCTCGGCCGAGCGTAAGGCCAGGAGGACGCCGGAGGAGTAGATCGGATCGAGGAAGCCGTAGGCGTCACCGACCAGAACCCAACCGTCGCCGGCGGCTTTCTCCGAAATGTAGGAGAAGTCGTTGAGGACCCGGGCGTCCATCGCCTGGCAGGCGTTCTCGATCCGTGGGATCAGGCCGGGGCATTGCGCCACTTCCTCGTCGAAGATGGTCTGCGGATCACCTTCGCGGCCTGAGATCAGATAGTTGATCGGACCGACGACGCCGACGCTGACCCGGTTGTCGGGTAGCGGGATGTACCAGAACCAGGACATGTTGTCCCGCGTCTGTAGCACTAGGGTGGCACCTTCATCGATCCCCGGATCGCGCTGCGCACCTTCGAAGTGGGTGAAGATCGCCGCCATCCGCAGACAGGGATCGTGGCGTCGAATACCGAGCTGGCGGCCGATCATCGCCCGCTGGCCGGTCGCGTCCATCACTACACGCGAAGTCACCTGGCGGGTTTCGCCGTCTGGGAAGCGGGCCCGCACGCCGATGGCCCGATCGTCTTCGAACAGCACCTCGCGCACCGAAACCCCGCGCTGCACCTCGACCCCGTGGCGGCGCGCGTTGTCGAGCAGCAGCCCGTCGAACTCACTGCGCAGCACCTGCCAGGTCTGGGAGCGCTCACTCGGATCACTCTCGTGGAAGTAGAAGGGCTTCGAAGGCCGGCCACTGCCGGAGTAGAACTGGACACTGTACTTGGCCGGGAAGTGGCTGCGGCGCAGCTCTTCGATCAAGCCGAGACGTTGCAGGGTATCGAAGCAAGCGGGAATCAGCGATTCGCCGATCTTGAAAGGAAAGCTGGCGTGGCGCTCGAGCTGCAGCACGGACTTGCCCGTCTGAGCGACCAGGGTCGCGGCGGCCGAGCCCGCCGGGCCGCCGCCGATCACGATCACATCGTAGTCTGAAGGGTGACCGGCTGCAGGGTGACTGTCTGAAGAGGTACCGTCGTGTGTAGGCATCATGGTGATCTTCGATGGTGTCGATCGCGTCAGATTCAGTTCCGAAGAGTCGCTTCGCCATGCAGACGATGCAAGATCCGAGCCTTACAGGCCGAAGTGGAGGCCGGCCATCAGATTGAAGCCATCCGCCGGCAAGATCGAAGCGCTGCCGAAGCCGCGGCCAGCGTACTCCTCGTCGGTCAGGTTGCGCAGGTGCACGCGGGCACCCCAGCGGGTGCGGTCGTAGGTCAAGAGTGCGTCGAGGGTGATGTAGTCATCGATCTCGAAGAAGTTGTCTTCGTCGATGAACTGCTCGCTGACGTACCGTGCCCCGCCGGAGATCCCGAAGCCGTTCTGCCAACGCTGGCTGACCCACAGGCTGGCCAGATGCTCGGGCGAGTAAGCCGGGGTGTTGCCCGAGAAGTCGCGCAGCGTAAAGAAGAACGGGTCGAGCTCGGTGAAGCGGGTGAGCTCTGAATCGGTGTAGGCATAGGTGAAGGTCCAATGCAGGCGTTCCCGCGGACTGGCCGAGATCTCGAGCTCGAAGCCGTCGGACGCCTGATCACCAACTTGCGCCGTAACGCCGGTGGCGTCGACAATGGCGATCTTCTCCTTCTCCAGGTTGTAGAACGCCCACGAGGTCCGCAACTTGCCCCCCAGGTGGGATGTCTTGAAGCCCAGTTCGACCTGGCTGCCTTCCTCCGGCTCCCGATCGGGGCGAGTGACCGTGGTCGATTGCGGTGAGAACGTCTCGGAGTAGTTGGCGTAGACCGAGAAGGCCTCGGTGGGGGAGAAGAGCGCGCCGAAGAAGGGGCTGAACTGGCTGTCGCTGGTGGAGAAACCGGCGAAGTCCTCGTCGAAGTCGATCGAGTCGAAACGACCACCGAGGAAGACGCGCCAGCGGTCCGAGATCTCGATCTGGTCGAGAATGTAGGGCGCCACGATGGTGGTCGTGGTGTCGGCGGTGGTGCCAAATTGCGGGATCAGGAAGTCGGTCTCTGGCGCCGTCTCCACCGGGTCGAAGAGATCGATATTCGGCAGCAGGCCGATGTCGAGCTGCAGGTCGTCGGTCTGTCGGACCAGTTCGAGACCGGCGATCAGGTTGTGGGTCACGCCGCCGGTCTCCCACTTCCAGAGAAAATCCAGTTGATTGCCCAGGAACTCCTGCCGATCATCGAGGACCGTTCGCGTACGGACAACGTCGACGCTGCCGACGGCGTTGGGGAAGGCGGCGTTGATCAATGTCCCCTTCGATTCCCAATCGAGCGCCGTGAAGTAGGTCTTGTTGCGCAGGGTGACCTTGGAATTCAATCGCGACTCGACATTGACCTGGAAGCGGTAGACGTCCTGGTCCGAGAAGTCGAAAGGCGTCTGGTAGGAACGCTCGCGCGGTACGTCGGGCACTGTGCCGAAGAACAGCGGGATGCCGGCGTCGGGCTCGAAGTCGGAGCGCAGCACATCGGCCGAGACGGTGATAGCCGTATTGTCTCCGGCCAGGAAGGTGAACACCGGATTGACCGCCGTCACCGTGCTCGCCTTGTCGTCACGGTAGCCATCGGACGACTGCCACAGGCCGTTGAGGCGAAATCCGGCTCGCCCGTCCGGCCGGCCGTAGTTGAAGTCGAGGGTCGATTGAGTGGTCGAGTGGGAGCCGCCGAGGATGCCGAAGCGAGTGTAGGTGCCGCCCACCGGCCGTTTACGCACCAGATTCACCAAGCCGGCCAGAGCATTGCCGCCGTAGAGGAAGCCGGACGGGCCACGCACCACCTCGACCCGCTCGATGTTGTAGAGCTGGTAAAAGGTGGCTTCTGGCTCGGGGGCGCCGTCGGTCATCACCAAGCTCGAGGACAAGGACTCGAAGCCGCGGATGAAGAAAAGGTCGTGGACCCCCGAGTTGCTCTGGGCATTCACCCCCGGCACGTTGGTCAGCGCGTCACCGAGAACCAGCGCGTTACGATCCCGCAGCATGGCGTGGGAGAGGGCTGAGACGCTGGCCGGCAGCAAGCGTAGGGGGGTCGAGCTCTTGGTTGCTGTCGATAGGGTTTCGGGCAGATAGGGTGCCGTATCCTCCACCAGCAGCTCATCTTCGATGGTCACCTGGGGATCGCTGGCATCCTTGGTTTCGTTTTCGGCGGCGGCAGCAGCCGCATCGGGCTCGACGGCTGCCTCCTCGGCCAGAACGGAAAAAGAGGAGAGAATCGCCACCGCGACGAGCGCGAGGCTGCGGATCAATTGCTTGGGCATACGGTTTTCGAACTCCGGGAATTGACTTAGGGATCGGTCGGGGACGACGCGCCTCGAGGCCGGGCGCAGCTAGCCCTTGAGCTTCAAGCAGTAGAGATCCTGCTCGTTACGGACGTAAAGCTTGCCGTCATAGAGCGTCGGCACCGTCCAATGCTTGCCTTCCGCCACTTGAGAGCTCGCCACCTCGGTGTAGGCCTTGGGCGTCGCCTTCACCAACAGCAGCTCGCCACCTTCGGACAGCACGACGAGGTGGCCGTCTGCATAGAAGAGCGAGCCGTGACCCAGGCCGCCCTTGCGCCACTTGTCCTCGCCGGTGGCGGCGTCGATACATTTGAAGTTCTTGTTGTCGAATCCGTAAATGTAGCCGTTGTGGTAGATCGACGAGCTGAATTGATTCTTCATGCCGCGGGTCTTCCACACTTCGGTCGCACTGGCCTTGCCGCCGGCGGCAGCGATGCGGAAGAGGGTGGCACCGGTGTCATAGCCGGAAGACACGAAGAGCTTGTCCGGAGCGATGAACAACGGCGCCGCGGCGTTGACGTCATAAGCCGTTTTCCAGGCCTTCTTCCACAACGTCTTGCCGCTCGCCGGATCGACGGCGACGACGTTCGATCCGGTGAAAAACACAGTCTGGCGCACGCCCCCCACCGAGAACGAAATCGGCAGGGCATAGCCCGGGATGTCGGTCTCTGCCGACCAAGCGACCTCGCCGGTGCGTTTGTCGAACGCCACGATCGAGTGGCCCGGTTTGCCGCCGACGTCGAACAGCAGCAGATCGCCTTCGACCACCGGCGAAGCGGAAACTCCCCACTCGGGGATCCGAGCACCGAAGGTCCGGCGCAGATCGTGTCCCCAGACCTTCTCGCCCTTGTCGGCTTTCAAGGCGACAAGCTGGCCGAGAGCCGAAACAGCGTAGACCATGCCACCCTCGACCGTCGGCGTCGAACGCGGTCCATTGCCGAACCGGTCGCGGCGCTCCTGGTCGAGATCGTAGCGCCATAGCACCTTGCCGGAGCCCGCGTCGAGGGCCGCTACGAGCTCACGGCCGCCGTGGCTGAAGAGGGTGAAGAGCTTGCCGGAGGCGGCGGTGAGGCCGGAGAAGCCGCCACCCACAGAAACCTTCCACAGCTGTTGCGGGCCGCCATCAGGCCAGGCGGTCAGCAGACCGGTCTCGGTCGAGATGCCGTCACGGTTGGGGCCGCGAAAGCCCGGCCAATCATCCGTTGCCGAGTCGCCAGCCAAGGGCAAGCAGAGCAGGCTCAGGGCCGCAACAAGAAGAAGAAAGCTCGGTCTGTAGAGTAATCGCATCGACTTCTCCGGCGAGTCGTTATCCGTCATCGGTCCCTCAGGTGTACCGCGCGTTGCGGTATTTCGGGTCGTAGAACTCGGTCAGCAGGGAATCCACCTGCAGCAGCCCCTGGGTGGTCAACACCACCTCGTTGGTGCCTTCGATCTCGAGCATCTGGCGCTCGGCCAGGCGGTGGAATGCTTCGGCCCAATGGGCCAGAGGATCGACGTCGAACTTGCGCCGAAAGTAGCCCAGGTCGAGGCGCCCGAGCTTCATCTGCAGAATCAGCTCGCGGGTCAGGCGCTCACCAGCGGTGGTGCGGAAGGCCCGGCCGAGGGGCAGCCGGCCCTCGCCGACTTGTGCCAGGTAGTCATTCCACGAGCTGACGTTCTGGGCGTGCACGCCCGCCACATGCCCGAAGGAGGCAACACCGGTGCCGAGCATGTCGGCGCCGTGCCACAGCGAGTCGCGATAGGCGAAGCGTGCCATGCCACGGTCCCCGTTCGCGGGGCGCGAGCGCTGCTTGAGCATGGTGTAGGCACTCGACAGCTCATAACCGGCGTCCTGCAACTGCTCGATGGCGTAGAGGTTCCATTCGCGCTTGGTCTGCCAGTCGGCCACCGGCGAATCACCCCCGGCCAGAATGCCCTGGGAATAGACCGTGTTGTACGGCAGCTCCATCTGGTAGATCGTGACGCTGTCCGGATCGATGTCGATCGTCTTCTGCACCGAGTCGCGCCAGCTGTCCCACGTCTCACCGACCATCCCGGCGATGAGGTCGACATTGAGCTGATCGAAGGCCTGCTCACGGATCCACGGCAGGCAGCGGTCGATCTCGTGGGTGAGATGCGCCCGGCCATTGTCGCGCAGAATAGCATCGTTCCAGTTCTCGATCCCCAGAGACAAGCGAGTGACGCCGATCTCGCGGTAGGCGGCGACTTTGGAGCGCGTCAAGGTGCCGGGCTCGCATTCGAAGGTAACCTCTTCGACCGAATCCCACGGCATGGCGGCCTTGATCCGGGCGATCAGCTTTTCGAGGTGTTTGACGGCGATGTAGGACGGCGTCCCGCCACCGAAATAGACGAACTTGAGCGGCCGGTTCTGCACCGCCGGCTGCCGACTGTAGAGCTCGACCTCTTGCGCCAGGGCGTCGAGGTAGGTTTGGATCTGCTCGGCGTTCTTGTCGATGTAGACCCGAAAGTAGCAAAACTTACAGCGTTTACGGCAGAACGGGATGTGCAGGTAGAGGCCGAGAGGCGAGCTACTGGCGCCGACTTGGGCTGATTGCAAGGCCTGCTGGTAGTCGCTCAGGCCATCCTGTTGCCAGAACGAGAACGGGGGATAGTTGGAGACGAAGACACTGCCGACCTCGGTCGACGCTTCCGTTGCCGCCTCCTCAGCCAAAGTCTCAGTCGCTACGGTGCTCATTTCGTCGCTCCTCCGGCGAAGGCATAGACCTTGCCGCTCTCGGTGCCGATCACCAGGCGGCCGTCGGCGATGGCGGGCGAGGCGGCGAAGGCATCGCCCGACTCGAACTGCCAGCCGGGCTGTCCGTCAGCCAGCGCCAGTGCCAGCAGAACACCGCTCTTGTCAGCGATGAACACCCGATCGCCCGAAATCACCGGCGAAGCATCGATCCGCGCCGGCCGCGAGTGGGTCCACACCACCTCGCCGGTCTTCGGATCCAGGGCATGGACGATCTTGTCCCGGCCGGCGGCGATGACTCGCTCGGCGGTCACGGCGGGGGAGGCGTAAAAGGGGAACTCGCGTTCGGGGTGCTTGTACTCCCAGGCCACCTTCTTGCTGTCGAGATCGATGGCCAGCACCTGGGCTTCAAAGGTGCCGAGAAAGACTCGCTGCCCGACGACAGCGGCCGACGCGGCGACATAACCGCCGAGCTCGATCGAGCCGCGATCCTCGCCGTTACCAATGTCGACCACCCTCAGGAAGCCATCGCAACCGCTCGAGATGGCGCGGTCATCGACCACCGCCGGAGCACCGTGCACGTAGCCTTGGGTCTCGACCTTCCAGCGTTCTTTACCGTCTTTGGGCGACACACAGTAGAGCGAGTTGTCATAGGAGCCGAAGAGGATGCAGTCACCGCCGAGATTCGACGAGCCGGTGATGCTGGCCTCGGTCTCGAACACCCAGCGCGCCTTGCCGGTGGCGACGTCGACGGCGTGGAACTTGCCGTACTCGTCGCCGAAGTAAACACTGCCGTCGTGCACCAGGGGCGATGATTTGATCTCTTCGCCGCCCTCGTAGGTCCACAGCAGCTTGCCGTTCGCCAGATCGAGGACATAGAGCACCCCATCGAGGCCGGGCTGATAGACCCGCCCGCCGACAATGGCGGCGGTGGACTCGATACCTTCGGCGATCTCGAAGGTCCACACCGGCTGTAGCTTCTCAGCCAACTCGCTGGCGATGCCGCGCTGCTCGGGCCCGCCGCGGAACTGGGCCCAGTCGTCGGCCCAGGCCGGGGTCGACACGGCAAGACAGAGCAGCAGAACGATTCCGAGCTTGCCCCCTCGGTTCGAGCGAGGGGACGCATCAAGATCTCGGCTGAGTACTCGACTGGTCATTGTCTCTAGAACGCCTCTTCGTACAGTCGTTGCAAATCATCGGTCGCCACCGACCGCGGGTTGAACTGTGCCGTCCACTGGGTGGCGGCTTCGGCTGCCAGGGTGGGAAGGGTTGCGCGCTCGACACCGCAGTCCTGCAGGCGCTCGGGCAATCCGGCGGCTCGGCGCAAAGCGCTGACCCGATCGATCAGCGACGCGGCCGGGGACCCGGCGTGGCCGTTGAGCTGCGCTGCGTGGGCGAGATCGCTATAGAGGCCTTCCACCGCGCTATCGTTGAAGCGCACGACATGGGGCAGCATCAAGCCGACGGCAATGCCGTGGGTGATGTCGTAGTGGGCGGTCAGGGGATTGGCGCAGGAGTGGGCTGCGCCGAGCATCGACGCCTCGATCGCGGCGCCGCCCAGGTGAGCCCCCAGCAGCATACGCGAGCGCGCGGCCTCGTCGCCGGGCTCGCTCAGAAAGCGCTCGAAGCTGCTCTCCAAAAGGCGCCAGGCTTCGCGGGCGAAGAGCTGCGAGATCGGATTGCGCCGCCGGGTGACGTAGCTCTCCACCGCGTGGGAGATGGCGTCCATGCCGGTAACCGCCGCAACATCGCGCGGCATACTGGTGACCAGGGCAGGATCCAGGATCACGGTGCGGAAACGCGCTTTCTTGTCGCCGCAAGCCATCTTCTGATGGGTCTCGGCCTGCGAAATCAAGGCATAGCGCTGCCCTTCGCTGCCGGTGCCGGTGGTGGTGGGGATACCGATCGAGGGCAGCATCGGCTTCTTCGCCTTGCCGACACCCCAGTAGTCCACCATCTTGCCGCCATTGGTATAAAGGAAATTGATCCCCTTGGTGCAATCCATCGGACTGCCGCCGCCGAGGGCGATGAGGATCTCCGGCCTGACGTCCTGCGCCACCCGCACGCCGTCTTCGACTTGCGCATCGGTCGGGTTCTCGCCGACGTGATCAAAGACGTGTGCTTCCACCCCGGCGCGCCGCAGAGAAGCCACGGCGCGCTCGGCATGCCCGGCTTGCTCGAGCCCGGGGTCGGTGACCAGCAACGCCCGCCGGCCGCCGAGCTCGATTGTCAGCTCACCGAGCCGATCGAGCGTGCCGGTGCCGAAGACCACATGAATGCCGCCGACATCGGTCGCCCAGGATCCGTCGCTGGGGATGCTGCTGGAATGGCTCAAGTGTCGATTTCCGAAGAATAGAGAAGCCCGGTTCGGCCCGACCGGTGGGTCGCGCCGGACACGACGATTTCTACGACATCTCGAGGGCAACAGTTGTCGGTCTGGCAAAGGTTTACTAGACCTTTACTCCCTGGAGCCGCTGGAGATGTGAGAAACAGTCTGGAGCTCGACAATCCTCGGAAACTGTCTATCCCCGGTCAGCTGCGCTAGAAATCCAGCTTGCCTTCGGCGCTCGCGAGCTGGTGCCTGGCCATAGCGAGATTACTCTTGTTCTTGTCCAGGACCAGGTAGATGAAGAGGCCAGCCTTGGCTGCGATGGGGCGGATCAAGTGGTACTGCTTGTTGAGGGTGATGAGAATGTCCTCGATCGCGTCGTCCAAGCCCAGCGAAGCCATGGTCTTGTGTTTGGCCCGGACGACCTCGGTGTTACCGGCCGCCGCGAGCTCCAGGTTCATCGAGCTGTTGCCGCCTTCGGCTCCGAGCATCATGCCGCTGTTGCTGTCAACCACACACGAGCCGACGAATCCATCGATTTCTGCCAACTTCAACAAGGATGCTTTGACGTCTGCCATTTCCTCTTCCTCCAACGGTTTTTTGTCCGGTGCGGCAGGAATTGCCGACCATGGAATCTTCTGGGTGTCACGCAGGGAGTCGCCGCTTCCGACGACGGTTCGAACGGCCGCTCTCGAGAGCTCTCTGGTTTTCTTGGGAGATTCTTCGAAGGTCATGGATACACCGCGCGGTTCGTAGTCCGAGCTTCCGCCCTTCCGACTAGCAATTGGGGTGCCACCCGAGGATTGCCTCCTCGACCCCGAAGCAATGGCTCAGTTTGGGGCCAACGCGGCTCGATTGCGGTGTACGGTTTCGAGCCGGTTGTCGCAAAATGGGTCACCCATTTCGAGACAGTGTCGCGTGCAACCGCTAGGAACGCGGCTGCGCCTCGACGTTTGGTCCGAAAGCGCCTGCACACGAACGGCTCGAGTCGATGGCATTGGTCTTGCTCGATCTCGAATGGCTCATGTCTGACGTACTCATCATCGAAGACGAGATCAGTCTGCGGGAATCCCTGCTCGATGGCTTGGCGATAGCTTTCCCCAAGTTCTCGTTCGGCGCCTACGGCAGCGTCGAGGAGGCCATGCCGGAGGTCGAGGCAGCGCCGCCACGGCTGGTCATCAGTGACGTGCGGCTGCCAGGAGCCAGTGGTGTTGACTTTCTTCTCACGGCCAAGCGGCGTTGGCCGCGAATGCAATTCATCCTGATCACCGCCTTTGCCGACATCGTGACCCACGCCCAGGCCAACGAATGCGGCGCTTACCGGCTGTTACGCAAACCGTTCGCCTTACAGGACCTCGTTGGCACCGTACGGGAGACTCTCTCGGCCGAAGTGGTGCGACACGTCGAGAGCGTTTCGATCCTTCAGCTCATGCAGCTCGCTAACCTGGCACAGCAAGACCTGGTGATCCGCGTCGAGCTCGCTGCCGACAGCGGTCAAATCTGTCTTCGCGGCGGTGAGGTGGTCCACGCCGAAGCAGGCCCGCTCGTAGGCCTCGCTGCGCTCGAGGAGATGCTGCATTGGCGGAAGCCCCGGATCGAGGTCAGAGCTGCAGAGGCGGTGTCCCAAGCGACGGTGCGCGAGCCTTTTCAAGAGGTGGTGTCGCGGGCACTCCGTCGTGTCGAAGTCGACACCGACCTATCGCCGGCGATCGTCGAGTCGCCGAGTGCCGCTGCAGTTCCTGTCCGCAGCGCAGAAGCGACCCGTTCCCTGAGCGGCGAACAGGAGCGCAGGGAGACTGCTCCGGACAGCAAGATGCCGAGTACTTTGGCGGCACTGACCGAGATCGAGGGATTCCTCGGTTGGTGTGTTGTGGAGATAGACTCCGGTAAGACTCTCGACGCCCGCATCAGCAGCTCGATCGACGTGGTCAGCGCGGCAAGCCAGAACTTGGAGGTCATCCGCGCGAAACGGCAGGTTCTGGCCGAAATGGGCATCCAAGATCGCCTCGAGGACATCCTCATCACTCTCAGAAGCCAATACCACCTCTTACGCCTGCTGGATTCCGATCCCGACTCCATGCTCTATCTGGTGCTCGATCGGGACCGAGCAAATCTTGCACTCGCGCGCCGCCAGCTCGATCTGGCGATCCGTGCTGGCGAGTAGATAGGCCGCGCTGCGTGACCCGATGAGGTCGTCCGCTCGCCGTTTTCTGGAGCCAATCCCTGGGGACGTACTAGAATCTCGGGGGTTCGGAGGCTATGACTCTGTCGATCGAACAATTACGCTTCAAACAGTGGGAGCTGGCGGTCGACTCGATCGACGACCTGCTGATTCTCTTGGATCGGCACGGTCGCGTCGTCCGAGCCAACCGTGCCGTCGAACGCTGGAAGCTCGCCTCGATCATCGAGATACCGGGCATGGCCATCCACCAGCTGCTCCATGGCTCGTGTCGCGACACAGGATGCTACCTCCCGGCGCTCGATCTGACGGCGAATCGGCGCTTCGAGACCGAGCTGCGGGATCCTACCCTTGGGCGATGGCTCCACGTCGATTTCGAACCGCTGCCGGAGGCGAGCTGGTTCGAAGGTCTCCCCGACGCCTTGCGACCACGGGCTCTCCTCGCGGTCAGAGACGTCACCGAAATCCGCCACCAGCGGATCCGTGAGGGACGCCGTACGCGATTCGAAGCTCTGCATACCGTCGCACGCAACCTGGCGCATCAGATCGGCAACCCCCTGGCTGCGATGCGGACGACGACCGAAGTCTTGGCGGAGAACTTCAGCCGCTTCGGAGCGGACAAAGTCGAGACCTACCTGGAGAGAATCCTCGTCGGAACGGAACGCCTGCAAGCCATCGTCGAGAGAACCTTGAGCGATCAGGAGTTCACCGAGCTACGACTCGAACCGATTGCCTTGGGCACCCTATTGAGTCGGCTCTACGGGCTCTTCATCGACGAAGTTGCGGCCCGCAGCTTGCGCTTCGAGATGTTGCCGCCACCCTCCCCGGATCTGGCCGCGTTAGCCGATCTGACGGCTGCCGAGGAGGTGTTGATCAACGTCCTGCGCAATGCCCTCGAGGCCACCTCGGCCGGTGGCTCGATCATGCTCACCTCGCTGCTGCGCCCGCAGCGAGTCGCGGTCGTCGTGCAGGATACGGGACGCGGAATGGACCGGCGGCAGATCACCAACCTATTCCAGCCCTTCTTCACCTCCAAGCCTGAAGGGCACGGTATCGGCCTGGCCTATTCGAGCTACTTGATGCGGAGAATGGACGGGACCATCGAGATCGAGAGCCAGCTCGGAGAAGGGACCACTGTGACCATCGAATTCCCTCGAGCCGAGGTCCAGCCCTGAGGCACAGGCGATGCCGCAGCCTGATCTCATTTTGATCGTCGAAGACGAGCCTGGGCTCAGAGAGTCCTTGGGCGACGCGTTGCAAGCGGAGGGTTACTCGGTAGAAATCGCCGCCGATCTGGCGCAGGCTCGGGCTGTCTTGAGCCACTCCGAGCCTAGCGGGCTCCTGCTCGATCTAGCGCTGCCCGACGGATCCGGCATGGAGCTCATCGAGGAGCTCAGCGAGCAAGTTCTGGCGCCGGCGATTGTCGTCCTGACCGCGGATGCGGCGATCGATTCGGCGGTCGGCGCCGTGCGCAGCGGCGCCAGTGACTATCTGGGTAAACCGTTCTCGCTCGAGTTGCTTCGCCATCGCCTGCGGACAGCTCTTCAGCAACGGGCCGCGCGCCTCGACCGGCTGGTCAGCAGTCGACAAGGGCTCCTTGCAGGCGCTCGTACGAACGTGATTCGCCCGACATCCAGCGCCATGCGCACAGTTCTGGAAGAAGTCGCTCGGGTCGCGACGCACGATTCGATTCCGGTTCTGGTGAGAGGAGAGACCGGCGTCGGCAAGGAATCGATCTGCCGCTCGCTGCACGCCCAATCGCCGCGCTCCGAGGAGCCCTTCATCGCCGTCAATTGTGCCGAGCTGGAACGTAGCCTGCTGCGCTCCGAGCTCTTCGGCCACGAGCGTGGAGCCTTCACTGGCGCCACGCAACGTCGCGCCGGGCTCTTCGAGCTG
Organism: Acidobacteriota bacterium; assembly: GCA_039029035.1. Lineage (GTDB taxonomy): Bacteria > Acidobacteriota > Thermoanaerobaculia > Multivoradales > J023 > JAAELT01. The sequence goes on from JBCCGX010000084.1 coordinate 15,038, forward strand.
GCGAGCCAAGGGACCTTGATGCTGGACGAGATCAGCGAGCTCCCATTAGATGTTCAGGCGCTCCTGCTACGGGTGCTAGAGGACGGCTCCTTTCGCCGCCTCGGTGGCGGCAAGGAACGGGTGACCCATGCCCGCATCATCTCGGTGTCCAACAAGTCCCTCGACGCGCTGGTCGAACAAGGCCAGTTCCGCCAGGACCTTTTGTTTCGCCTGAACACGGTCGAAATCACGATTCCGCCGCTGCGCGACAGGATCGAAGACATTCACCTCCTGGCTCGACACTTCTGCCGCCAGGCGGCTAAAGCCTCGGGCTACGAGGTCGACCTGACAACGGCAGCCTTCGACGCGCTGGCCGCCTACCCCTGGCCGGGCAACGTGCGTGAGCTACGCAACGTCGTAGAACGCAGCGTACTGCTGAGCCAGGGCCACGATCTGACCCCTGAGAGCCTAGGCCTACGGACCTCTGACGGACCGCCAAGCGACTCGCCGAGCTCTCGACCCGAGACTGAACCGGTCGATGCGACGTTGAAAGAAGTGGAGCGCCGGCATATCGATCGGGTGCTGTCGCACACTGGCGGCAACCGGACCCGCGCGGCCTCGATGCTGGGTATCTCTCGTTCGACTTTGATCCGAAAGCTACAGCACAACAAGGTCGCCATGCCTGGCAACTAGGGCTATCCCCGATCGTCGCGCCTCTCGTCGACTCTCCCAAGACGTACCATGATCCGATGCCAACACGGTTTCGCCCTCGTCCGAAGTCGGTGGATCTGTCTCTG
>JBCCGX010000085.1:0-15794 GCA_039029035.1 Acidobacteriota bacterium
ATCGCCTCCGTCAGCTCGGCTTGTACGACGATGCGGTGATCATCTTCGTCGCCGACCACGGTGAAGAGCTGCACGACCACGGCAGCTGGTCCCACGGTAGCACCCTCTTCCAGGAGCAGCTCCGGGTGCCCCTGATCGTCAGGCTACCGGGCGGCGCCCATAGTGGCACCCGGGTCCAAGCCTTAGCACAGCACATCGATCTGGCACCGACCCTGGCCGAGGTGCTCGGACTGACGCCGGAGGAGTCTTTCCAGGGTAAGAGCCTTCTATCGCTGATTGGCAACGAAGACCTCCCGGCACGGCGTGGCTACGCCCACCTCGACCTCGACGGCACCCAGGCCACCAGCCTGGTGGAAGGGCACTATAAGCTCATCTGCGGCAACCCCTTCGGCGGAGCCTGCCGGGTCTACGACCTCGCCACCGACCCGGACGAGCAGACCGACCTCTCCGATCGCCGGCCGGTCCTCGCCGCCTACCTGCGCGCCCAGCTACGCGCCTTCCGGATCGCCGCGCCGAGCGTCGAAGCGCCGACGGCCGAGATCGACCCCGAACTGCGCGAACGCCTGGAGGCGCTGGGCTACCTCTGATTCACCTCGGTGGATCGCCCGAAACTGTACGAACACGCTCCCAGGTGCCAGGAAGGTCCCGTGGAGCGAGCACGCAGCGAACGTGTTTGAGCTGTACATCGCGGAGCATGGCGCAAAGCTGTACAAAACTCGACCTCGAGCAAGGCCAGGCTGCTCCGGCGAGTTTGAGCTGCGACGCAGCCCACCGAGCCGAGCGACCGTTGGTGAGGAGTCGAGCCTAGAGCTTGAACAGCGCATCGAAGGCCGCTTTGGCGTCCGACGGTGCATCGACGCCTTGGTGCTCGTCGAACTCCTGGGTCGCCTTGGCTTCGAAAGCTGGGCAGTGATTGCGCTTCGCCTTGGCGGCGACGTAGTCGACATCCTTCTGCCGGCACTGCCCGGGAGCGGAGGAGTCGAAGTAGCGGCAGTGGGTGCAGGTGTGCAGATCGGTACCGCACTTCCAGCAGGTCGACTCGCCCTCGACCGGCTTGACAGCCCGCTGCTTCTCGCCACACGCCGCGCAGCGGAAGACCGTCGCCGTCGGTTTGCCCAGACCACGCCCGCGAGGTCCTGGGCGACGTTCGAGCCGCGGGCCGGGAGGGCCGGAGCGACCTCGAGAACTCCTATCCCGGTCGCTGTCCTGGTAGCCCCGCTGACTGTACTTCCGGTCCGACATCGTTCTGTTATACCACGGTCCGAGCCACCGCGGTCCGCAAGAGCCCAGCCGCTACCAGCTGCTGCCGCCGGAGCGCGAGCCGCCGAAGGACGAGCCGGCCGAGATGCGGCGCCCCATCCGCGAGCCGAACGAAGAACGACTTGAGCCGATGCCAGCGCCGATCGCGGTGCCGACGGTACGGGCCGTACGCCGCGCGGCCCGTCGGCGGGCGTTCATTTGCCGCATGGAGGCGCGGCGCTCGGCTTCGCGGCGCTCAGCCGCTAGACGTGCCGCCAGTCGGCGCCGCTCCTCTTGCTCGAGCATGTGCGCCTGATCCCGGCAATGGCGACGCTCGGCCTCGATCGCATCCTGGGCCTCTCGCGCCAGGGTGAGTGCCGTGTCCCACTCACGCTGATGCAAAGCCTCATCGCCCGCGCGCAGGCTGCGGCGCCCGCTGCGGCAATTGGCAACGACACCGTAGCCGAAGTTGCGGCCGTCGACCTGGCGCAAGAGCGATTCGGCCGCTCGCAGGCGTGATTCGGCCTCACGCACCAGGTTCATCTCGGTCTCGAAGGCCCCGCGCGCCTGCTCGAAGGCCGCCTGCAGCTCCTGACCTTGGCGCTGCAGCTCGCTACCGCTGAACTCCGCTTCGCCCAAGCGCGCCCGCCATGCCGAGAGCTGCCGGGCGGCATCGTCGACTGCCCGACCGACGTGGGAACGGTCGCGGGTCTCGGCCCGCACCTGGTGATCGAGGGCCTTCAGTCGACCATCGAGATCGGTTGCCAAGCGCAAACTGGCCTCGTGGGCAGCGATCTCCTCCTCGACCAGCCCCACGGTCCGCCGCAGCTCCTCCTCTACCGCCGCCAGGGTCGACTCGAGATGCAGCCATTGCGGCCGCGGCCCTTCGACAGCCTCCAGACTGGCGGTGGCACGCGCTTGCAGATCGGAGATCGAGCGTCGAAGCTCCGCCCCGATGCCGCCGACCGTGGCGTCGGCGACCTCACCGAGCCGTTGGACCCATTGAGTCGAACGATAGGCCAACTCCTTGGCGCCGTCGCGCGCCGCAGCCAGTTGCTTTTCGATCACCGCCACCGCGTCGACCAGGTCACTGCCCTCCGCCAACAGCTCTTCCGCCCGCTCGAGATCCGCCAAAGCCGAGAGATAGCGCTGCTCGCGGTGATCGTCGGCGATGTGGCCAAACCACTCCTCCAGCCGGCCGAGCAGAGTCTGCAGCTCCTGCAGGTTGTCGGCCTCGTCGCGAAACGCGTCCGCCGCATGCTCGGCCTGCAATCGGCTCAGGGTGGCCTCTGCATCCGGCGCCCGGTTTGCCAGTTCGTCGCGCGCCTGCCGCAACTGCTCGAGCGTTGTCGGCACCCCTTCACGCGCCGCCTCCGAGGCCTCGAGATGCTGCTGGAGCTCGGCCAGACCGAGCTCCAGGGCTTCGCGCGCTCGCACCGCGTCGTCTTCTTCCCCAGCGGCGACCAGAGACTCGATCCTACGCGCTTCGCGGGCCCCGTGATCGAGCTGCAGATCGGGCTGAAAACCCGGCTCTTCCAATCGATAGCCCGCCTCGCGCAGGCGGGCGACCTCTTGTCGAATCGTCTCTCCCAGGGCCTGGATCGGCTCGCGTACGGCGGCAATGGCCTCGTTACCAACCCGCGCCCGTTCGGTCACCACTGCCAGCTCGGCAATGACCTCTTCCAGCGCTCGGGTAGCAGCCACCGGGTCGGTCGCGACCCGCTGCTCGGCCTCCGTGCGCCGATTCAACACCGGTTCGAGAGCCAGAGTCAGGTGCTCTACCGACAGTCCGAGCTCGCCCCGCTGGTTCGACGCCGCCAAGGCATCTGCCGCCGCCTGACCGGCCTCCTCGCCGAGTTGGAGGGCCTTCTCCGCCACCTCGTCGACCTTCCGTAGTGCCTCGTAGGCCGCTCCGTAAGCGGCGCCCAGATCTTCGAGCAGAGTGGCCGACGAGCCGCGGTATTCCTGGCTCAGGGGTAAATAGATCCGTCGTCGGTCTTCGACCTCTCCGGTCTCGATGCGAACCTCGCTTGCCTGCAGCAGCTGCCAGGCCTCGTCGTAGGGCTTGGGCGACCAGGCACCGGCCTCGGCCACGAGAGCATCGGCCTGGTCCTGCAGCTCGAAAGCCTTGGAATAGAGCAAGAAGACCCGGTTCACGGCCTCCGCCGCTGCCCGATCGTACGGCTCGCTCTCGCCGGTCCAACGTTCGGCGGAGGTGGCGAAGTACAGCGGGTGCTCGGTCTCGATCTGCAAGACGCGCTCAGCGGCGACCTCGATCTTCTCTTTCCACCGCGCCAGCTCGTCCACCGTCCGCGTCTTGGCGCGGCGCACGCCGCGCCGGCGCCAAAACAACACGCCACCGAGGATCGCCAGCCCGAACAGCGCCGCCGAGCCACAGCCGGCCCACCCACCACTGTCAGAGCTGCGACGCGTTACCTGCCGCTGTTCGGCCTCGATCGGCCCGCGCAAACTTCCGCTCGTCGGGCCCGGAGGCACGGCGGTGCCCAGACTCGCGATCCGGCGATCCAGAGCCAGGGCCAGATCGCACAAGGCGAGGCCGTAGTCGCCGCTGCGGGCATAGGAGGCGAAGCTCGACGCTTCGATTGCCTGCCGCACCGCCACTCCTTCGAAACCCTGGTCGGCCCAGCGGTTCCCCGGCCGCACGGCCACGGCCCGGTTGCGCAGACCGACGACCATCAACACGTCGGTCTCGGGATTGATCTGCCCTGTCGTTCGCCAGGCATCGAACAACGCGTCGACGTAGGGCACCGCATCGGAGCGCTCGGGCGATGCCGAGCCGTCGATCGACGTCACCCCGACCACCGCGGCATAGAAGCCCGCCCCGGCGGCCGAATCGAAGCGGCTCAGGCAATTGCGCAGGTTGTCGAAAGCCGGGCCATCGAGATCGGCCTGCACGGCGGCGTGCTGGCCGGATCGCAAGACCGGAAACGGGTCCCAGTTCTGTCCAGCGGCCGGCAGCGCCGCCCCGACGGCAACGCACGAGATCAGCAGAAGAAATCGGCTCAGGCTGTTTTGCATCCACCACTCCTCAGAGATACGGCCCGTCGTCGGGCCGCTACCGCGGTGGAGTGTATCGCTCAATCCAGCGATTCGCTCGGGCCTGGCTCGAACCGGTAGCCGACGTCGCGGATGGTGCGAATCCAGACCGGCCGCCGTGGATCCGGCTCGATCTTGGAGCGCAGGGTGGTGACACAGCGATCGACGCTGCGGTGGGTCACCAGGATGCCGTGGCCCCACACGCGGCGCAAGATCTCGTCGCGGGTCAGCGCGCGCCCCGCCCGCTGCAAGAAAAGTTCCAGGAGTTTGAACTCCTTCGGCGTCAGCGGCACCTCCCGCCCACGCCGCAGCAAGCGGTGGCTCCGGTGATCGAGCACCAAGTCGCCGAAGCACTGCGCCGACGTCTCGACGCTGCCGCGCCGCCTGAGGAAGGCGCGGACCCGAGCCACGAGCTCGCGGATGGCGAACGGCTTGGTCACGTAGTCGTCGGCGCCCAGGTTGAGGCCGCGGACGGTGTCGTCTTCCTGGCCCCGGGCGGTCAGCATGACGATCGGTGTATCGATCCCGGCGCCTCGGGCCTGCTGACAGATCTCGAAGCCATTGACGTCCGGCAGCATGATGTCGAGCAAGATCAAGTCGGCATCGCCGGTAAGGGTTTCCGTCAGGCCCTGCTCACCATCACTCGCCGTCACGACACGGTAACCGCGGCCTTCGAAGTTGTCTTTGAGGCCACGCAACAGGGTCGGATCGTCTTCGATGATCAGGATCGTCTCGTCAGCCATCATGTCTCCTGCGGATTCGGCGGCTCCGCCGCTGCCGTGGCCGGTTGGTCAGCGGCGTCGACCGCGGCCACCGGCAACCGAATGGTAAATGTGCTGCCTTGACCGAGCTGGCTCTCAACCTCGACCGAGCCACCGTGCGCCGCAACGATACGACGGACGATGGATAGCCCCAGACCACAGCCGCCGCCCTGGCGCGACAACCGTTGATCAGCCTGGTAGAAGCGCTCGAAGACCCGCCGGCGCGCCCGCGGCGCCAGACCGATCCCGCGATCTCGGACCGCCAGGCAGACCTGGCCGCTAGCGGCTTCGGCACGTAAGACGATACGGGGCCCTTCGGGCGAGAATTTGCAGGCGTTGTCGAGCAGGTTGAGCAGCGCGCTGAGCAAGGTGTCGCGGTCGCCCTCGATCCTCGGCAATGGATCGGCGAGCTGCAGATCCATCGTGCCGCCGGCGCTGACGACTCGCTCTTCGATCGCCTCGGCCGCGCTGCGGACCAGCTCCCGCGGATCGAGGGGGCGTCGGGTCAGGCGCAACTCACCCCGTTCGAGGCGCGAGAAGGTCAGGAAGCTTTCGACCAGGTGCGACAGCCGCTCGTTCTCACGGGCGATGAGCTGCAGGTACTCGCGGGTGCGTGCCGGTGCCGACTGCTCGTCTCCGAGCAGCGTGTCGACCAGCAGGCGGGTGGAGGCCAGAGGCGTCTTGAGCTCGTGCGACACATTCGACAACAGGTCACCTTTGAGGCGATTGAGGCGCATCTGTGCCGCGACGCGCGAGACAACCCAACCGGAAAGGACCAGAATCGCTGTCAACAGCAGCACACCCGACCCACGATAGATGGCGATCTGACGCCGCGACGCCGTTTCGAAAGAATCTTCGCCCTCGAGGTAGAGGGCCAGCCGCCAACCTTCCAGGCCCTGACTGAGCGAACGGCTAACGAACGGCTCCCCCGCTGCCTCGCCGCCGCCCGGCGCGAGGATCTCGATCACGGTGCCGCCAGGCAGGTCATCGCCCTCGGTCAGCAGGCGCAGCTCAGCCAGAACAGTGACCTCCTCGAACAGGCCGACGACACTGCCATCGGACGAGGCCAGGCGCCATCGGCCTGCCAGGCCGCTCGGCTCGAAGCGTAACGGAACGGCTGGCACGCTGGCCTGGGCGAGATAGTCCGCCGCCAGGTTCTCGGCATCGAGCAAGGTCTTCGCTGGCGCGTCGAGGGCCTCGATTCGCTCCAGGCGCCGCAACAGGAAGCGCCGCTGCGCGGCCGGGAGAATCGGCTCGTCATAGCTCACCAGGCGCTGCTGCAAGCGCTCGATTACCTCTTGGCGCTCCGCCGGCCGCTGCTCCAGGAGATCGATCGCCAGGAGCATTGCATCCGGCACGATCTGCCGCCCCTGGGTGTCCAGGGCACCGGCCAGACGAGGCTCGGCCAGCTGGCCGGTGACGAGCTCGACCGCCGCGTCGATCTCCCCCAACCGAGCCAGGGAACGCAATCGAGCTTGCAGGGCTCGACCGATCCAATGCATGGTCCCTGCCCGCGCGGCGATGTCCTGCCAGGCCTCCGCCGCCTCGTCGTGGCGCCCGAGACGCTCGAGTCCCTCTGCCGCGGTCCATGCGGTGGCCAAAGACCCCAAGGAGAGGGGCGTTGGCGTCGCCACGGCCGGATAGATCAGCTCGCCCTGGCGATCATGAATCACAACGCTGTCGGCTAGGTCGCCCTCGACGCAGCGCGCAAAGGCGGCCGCTCCGCGCCCTTGCGATGCCAGCTGAGACGCCCGTTGACGCCACAAGGCTTCGATCTGCTGCTCCATCTTGGCGAGGTGGGTTTGATAGGCCTGGGAAAGTCGCTGGCGCACCGCGAAGCGCTCGTTGCGCACCGCTTCGCCCATGAACCACAACACGCCGGCGGTGGGCAGCAGCACCACCGCCGACAGAAGAGCGAAAAGGAACCAGGGCCCGCGGCTCGGATCCGTTCGCCAGCTCGGTTGCCAGGCCATGCGGGAGATCAATCCAGCTGTAAGCTGGCGACCACCTCATCGATACCAGGCTGGAGATCGTTCAGTCTCTCCCGCGGCATATTGAAGACGAAACGAGCGCTGGTGGTCTCGCCCGACACCCAAACAAGATAGCGGCTGAGCTCGAGGTCGCCGTCGCGAAAATCGGTCGTCACGAAAAGGGCTGGCCGGCCGTTGATCTCATCTTCCCGCCAGCTATCCTCACGGATCGTGTGCTGTTCGAGAACGGTGGCATCACCGGCGAGAGTCTTGCGCGCCAGCTTCTCCAGCGGAGTGCCCTTCTTGGGCGCCCGCTTGTCGAACATGAAGAAGCTGCGATGCTCCGCCGTGGGATCGAGCAAATGCACTAGGGCCTTCTTACCGTCCGTCATGGCTTCGTTGGGATGAAAAATCCAGCCGGGCGGTGCGGTGATCTGGAAGCCTAGCGCGTCATCATGATGCACTGCTGACTCGCCTTCGCGCCGCTGGCTCACTGAGACCAGCTCGGCATCGGCACCAGGCAGCTTCATCTTGACCACATAACGCTCGGGTCCGGTCGAGTAGAAGAAGGTCTGCCCGATACTCGTCTTGGCCTTGAAACAGTCGAAAGTCCCCGCCGGCACCTTGACCGTCTTCTGCCCGGTGATCTCGAAGCTGACATCGAGCGGACTGGGCTGGCTGTAGGTATTGAGCGGCAGTGATGTCTGGTAGCCCACCGCGAGAGGCAGTCGACGAGTGAGGTAGACCCACTCTTCATTATCGAAGACCACACCCTCATGCTCGATGACCTGCTCCTCCGGCCCCAGCGCGAGGCGATAGCTCCCCTCGTCATAGCGAGCCTTCGCTGAGCCGTACAAGTTGTGGATGAAAGCGCCGTGCAACGGCCGCATGCTGTCTCGTTCGACCACGGCGCGACTACGCCCCTGGTCTCGCATCGCACCATCGTGGAACCGACGGACACGGATCTGCCAGGCATCGACCCCGTCCTCGGTCCGCGACTCGACAGCGAAGGAGTAGACGCCGAAGGGCACACCGGTCGGCAGCCGAATCACGTAGGTCAGCACCTCGCCATCGAGCCAAGGCGCTGGTTCGAGGGCCAGCTGATGCTCCAGTGCCCGGCGGGCGCGCTGGACGACTTCGGTTTGCTCCGGGTAGGTGTCGATCAGCTGGCGCAGCGTCTTCCTGACATCGTCCTCGCGGCCGAGCTTGCGGTAGCAGACTGCCAGCCGCTCATGGGTCCGCGCCAGAAGTGAGCGCTCGCCGTCGCTATCGTCGAGAATCTTGCGGTAGAGGCTGATTGCCTTCTCCACATCGCCGGCGGTCTCTTCCTGGTAGATCGCTTCCTCGAGTTGCAGCTCGAGATTCGTCGCGGCTTCAGCCGCCGGACCCAGCAGAAGGGTCGCCAGAGCCACCGCAGTCAGGTTTCTAGCCGTCATCGGACGTATCGCTCTCATGTTGTGCTCCTCTCTTCAGTCGACGGATCGATCTCCGCCGCTGGAGAAAGCGTAGCGAGAGTATGTTACGCCCTTGTTACCGGCAGATCCTCTTCTTGTCCTCTTCGCCGGGCCTGGCCCTACACAGGATGCCCACCGATCGCTCGGCGAGGCTATTCGGACCCGGAAAGGGATTTCTCCAGGATCGTCCGCAGCTCCGGCGACAGGGGCTGCGGCCGGCGGCTGTCGAGGTCGATCAGCACCGTCGTCACCCGCGCTTCGAAGCAGCGGGTACCGTCGCGACGGCGGCGAATGGTGTAGGAGAAGTCGACCGACGAGCGCCCGACTCGCTCGACGTTGAGCTCGACGACCGCCGTATCGCCGTACTCGAGTGGCGCCACGAAGCGGCTCTCGATGGCAACGGTCGGAAAGCCGAGGCGGCGGTCGCGAATGAGCTGCGGATAGGAGATCGGCGCCGCGGTATCGAAGAAGTCTTCGAAGGCAGCGTGACAGAGATGAAAAAACTGCGGGTAGTAGACGATCCCGGCGCCGTCGACGTCGTCGAAGCGGATCTTTTGCACGGAGGTGAAAGGCATACGCGGCATTGTAGCCGCGATTCCTTTCACCGCGCCCAGGGGACTACGATTGCAATCAATCCGACGAGGCATAGCGCAAGATGCAATAGACCGCCACGGCTAGGACTGTCATAACGAACACAACCAGCACGATCGTCGCCCCCGGTGAGCGCTAAGGTCAGCAGCTGATCGCCAAGCTCGATGCCGAGCAGGTAGCGGAAAGCTCCACCACTGAGAACGCTAGCGATGGCGAGCACGCGAGCACCCGACCCACAATCGAGCGCGCCCTGGTGAATGCTGGCTGAGCTCGATCGCCCTTAGAGGCCGTCAGGTATCTTGCTCATCTGCATAAATACGGACTCCAGTGCTTTCAAGAAGCTTGTTCTACTGACTGGCGGCTCATCATCGTCGAAAACTCGACACCTCACATCCAACTTGTCGACTTCACAGAAGATTGCCGCCTCTGGCCTGCTCTCGGCACAGCTCCGCATGGTGTAGGTAGTCCAAGAGCTCTCCCCGCCCTCTAGCTCAAACCTCGACGGTTGAGACTCGACATCACCATAGCGCGCAAGTTCAAGGTCCCACAGTATCGATCTCAAGCTGCGGCCTCTCAAGGCTTCAAAGAGCAAGACATCATCAGGCCGTATTCCCGTTCTCGGCAGCGCCCAGAAGTTCTCCGCCGAACCTTCGCCAGACGACTGCTCGGCTGGCCTCGGTCTTGCGTCAGCGGCAACAGTTGCCTGCTTCCCAGATCCGAGTGACTGTGGCGCGACAAGAAAGGCCCTCAAGATCTTGCAGCCGTCTGTATCAGCGCCAAGAAACACCTCTTCCTGAAGCTGCCTCAAGCGGTAGTCCACCTCCCATTTCAATTGCAGTATACGTTCGACTTCTTTTTGTCGATCGTTCCATCCTGAATAGGCCCAGCCGGCCAAGCCGACGATCACGACCGAGAAAAACGATACGACAAATGGAGTATTGAGCACACGCCAAAATCGGCTCAGCCCAGAATTACTCTCTCGAGATTCCAATTGCCGTCGGATCTCTCGTCTATAGATTTCCTCTAATCGAATCAGTTCTCTTTTTCTGCTTATCAACGCTAACTCACTCCTCTCTTACGTGAAGATATCTACCCCCTGAAGAGAGTCACCCTCACAGCTGGTGATCCAGAGGTGCTGTCGGCTTACAAACCGTCGCAGTTAGCTCTCCGAACGGGTAATGGTTTACCCACAAGGCGGGTAAACCATTACCCTCCTGTCCGACCAGGACGGAGCGCATAAATAGTCTTTTATTCAGCACTTACAAGAGAATCGCCTACCAGCCAAGAGGATTGGCCCAGGAGTTGCATCCAAGAGCAGCATCAAGCTCTGCAACGACCGTATTCGATGCCCAAGGGGGAAGAGCCTGCGAGAGAAGCATCCGATGACTTCCAATCGTCTCAAGTCGAGTCTTGGCGTATCTTCGAAGGGGAAGTTCCGTCGAACCAAGAGTATATCGGCCAAGGCTACTAGATTCCTGGTCCTTGGCTGCATTTCGAGTATCGTCTTTATCCAATCTGCAGCCTGCCGCCCTGAAGGCACTTCAGGCTCAGACGCAGAAAGGCATCCCAGCGCCTCCTCTGCTGACGAGAACGCGATACAACAACAAGCAACTGCCAACCCCTCAAGACTTCCAGAAGGGACTCCATCACCTAGAGTAAGTCCTGAACAAGAATACTCGGACAGCTCACAATTCGGCAACACTAATCCTAACTCCTTGCATTCCGATTCCATATATGTAGACAGGCTCACCAACAGAATTACGATAACCGCCTTCAAAGAGACCCCAGCGCAAGACACCTTCAAGACGATTGGGTCAGTCCTTTTTGATGACAGAGTTATCATCGACCCAGAAATCAAAGGTTCATTTCAAGGGCTCTTGAAGTCGCAACCAGTCACAAGAATATTTGACGAGATATGCCAAGCAGCAGGCTGCACGTGGACAATAGAGCACAGGCCGCATTTCACAGTTGTCTTCAATGCAGAATAGAGAAGTCCAATGACCACTATCAATATCAGAGGAGGAGTAATGCCAGCCACAAAGCCTCAAAAAAAGATAACGAGAAGAGTCCTTGCATTTCTAACCATCATCTACATGTTTGCTTCCAACCCGGGAGCTCTACTAGCTGTTCACAGCTCATGTAACTGCTGGGACGGAGACTATATCTGCGCAATACACAATGATGACCACGAGGTCATCGAAGTAATCTACTTCGAAGAGTTTTGCTAACTCGGAGTAGATCATGCGCAAAAAACACTGTTACCAGAGCAGCAAAGGCCCAGGATCCACCTCGACTGCGCGGCCTAACCAGATCCGTTCAATGGAGCTAACCACTCTCATTTTCGTTCTATTGATATCCACTGGCGTGGCACCGAGCAGTACGAGAACCAAGGCCACTACAATCGAGATTGCGCCAAGAGAGCTCGGAGAATACCGGGCGGATAGCGAGATTCTTCTCGCCGCCTCAAGCAAAGAAGGCGAGGTTCTTGTCTTGAACAAGGACGATCTGACTGTCACACGATTCCGTGAAGATGGGAAGAGCTGGGGAGCCCCTCTTCCTCTCCGGTTCAGCGGCCTCGCACCATTTCCTTCAGTCATACGTCTAGACACACTACGAAGTCGTCTGGCCGTGACTGGAAGCGACGGCGTGTATACTTTTTCGGATGAAGGCTTTCTCCAATCGTCTAAACGCCTCTTTCAACCATCCGATGTAGCCATCGTCTCAGAAAGTGCGGTTGCCGTATCGCTAGTGAACATTCCACATCCTACTAAGCCGGGGCACTTCCTTGCCCGCAAGGAATTCGAAGCAAACGTACCGCGAATCATCACCCTAGACAATCAGCTAGACACCTCAGATATCGGCTTGCCAATCGATGACTCGAATGACGACGCTAGCTCAATCGTCGGGAGCAGCTTGCGCCTCGCCGCAGGTCACGGTCGAATCTTTGCGGCTGAGATTGCGAGCTATCGCATCTATGAGCTCGACGAAGATCTTCGGCCGGTAGCTGTATTTAGTGAATTGGACCGTCTTGGCGGATCCACGATCTCGCCTTCCGAGACTTCAGCTGGCGAGGCTAACCAGGAGTTGCGCGAAGCTCACCAGAGCGAAAGCTCTCTGAAGCAAGAGAAGGTGCCGGGCCGAGACCTCGGTCGTCGACCTCCATTGGCCTCCGAAGCAAAGCTTCGGTTTCAGTATCCATCTATCGTCAAAGATATTGCCTGGGACAATGAGAACAGAAAGCTCATCGTCTTGACAGCTCTCGCAGATCAAAAGCACCTTTTCGGTGTCGACTACTTAGACCCCGACTCGGGCGTTCTCAACAGGATCAAGGTGAAGCTACCAGGCAAAGAAAATCAAGACACTAGACTCACACAAATCGCAGCTGGTCAACACTACGTCTGGTTTCGTGCTTTTGATGGCCAGACTCCGACCTTCAGGTTGTCAAAAGCAGTTCTGGAGTCTGGTGACGAGATCCAACTGGATGGCGGTTCCTTGCTTGCACCTCGAGACCACATTGCAGCTTCGGTTGGAGCTCCGACGCCTGAGGGTTTCTAAGGTGCTTTGCGTCTCCCGTTTTTCTTACCGAGCGCCTCCTCCACCACCTGTCCGTCGCGCTTGTAGACCACGCCGCCCTTCATCACCAGGTCAACCCGCTGTAGGAGATGGATGTAGCGCAGCACGTCACCTTCGACCGCGATGATGTCGGCCAGCTTGCCGGCGGCGAGGGTGCCCCAGCGGTCGGCGACGCCCATCATCACCGATGGCCAGTAGGTCGCCGCCCTAAGGGTTTGCATCGGCGAAATGCCCATGACGTCGACCCACACCGCCATCTCGTTCCAGGTCGATTGGCAGTGGAACTTCATCGGGATACCGCTGTCGGTGCCGACCAGGAAAACGACGCCGGCTTCACGAAGTTGGGCGATCTTGCGCTGCAGGGTGGGCTTGCGCAGCGGCGTGAGCTGCGAGTACCCGAGCTGGCCCGGCTGGCGGATGGACTGCTTGATGTCGGCGATGAGGTCGTCCGACAAACCGCGGTGCCAGCAGTCGCCGTCGAGCTTCTCCGGATTGTCGACGGTGTGCTCGTAGTTCCACAACCCCTCCACCGTCGGCGTCCAGAACAGCGGCCCACCGGCGATGCGTCCGGTGGCGGTGCGCTCACGTAGGGCACGGATGACGTCGTGGGGATACTCCGGCGCGGTGGTCAAACCGGTGTGCTCGAAGTTGTCGACGCCGATCTCGAGGCCACGACGGATCTCGTCGGGCCGATGGCTGTGTGCCACTACCTTGAGTCCCTGTGCGTGGGCTTCGTCGACGATCGCCTGGGCTTCTTCGAGGGTCATCTTGTCCTGGTCGATCAGCTTGACGATGTCGACCCCGGCGCCGGCCAGGCGACGGACCTTGGCGCGCGCGTCGTCGGCGCCGCGCACCGCCCAGCGGTAGCCCTTCTGCCAATCGTCGACCTCGTGCTGCAGGAACGGGCCGGAAACGAACAGCCGCGGGCCCGGGAATCTCGCCGGACTCGATGCGCTGCTTGACCGCGATCGAGGCATCGAGCGGCGCCCCGAGGTCTCGCGCCGTAGTGATCCCGGCGAGCAGCAGCTGCAGCGCCGACGCCGGCATGATCTCGTCGGCGAAGCGGTCCGGGTAGCTTCTCTGCCAATGCGGGTAGTCGGCGTGGCCGTTGATCATCAGGTGAGCGTGGTTCTCCCACAACCCCGGCAGCACGTCCATCCCTTCGGTGCTGATCACCTCGTAGCCCTCGGGCACCGCCAGCGAGCCGACTGTACCGACGGCGGTGATCGTCTCGCCCACGATCAGGATCACGCTGTTGGCGATCGGCCGAGCGCCAAAACCGTCGATCAGGCGACCACCGACAAGAGCCTTCTTGTCAGTACCGTGCACCGCTGTAGTGGCGCAGAGAACTGCTGCCAGCAACGCGGCCGCAGGCAGCCGAAAGCGCGAACGAAGGGAGCGAGCCATCGTTTGTCTCCTTGGTTGATTGGCTCCCATCCTAGCGCGGAATCAGACCGACTTGGCGCGAGCGGAGAGGCTCGGTTGCGCATGGCGGGATTCAGGCACGTTGTGCGTATCCCTAGGCAGACCGGACAGATTCCAATCATCAACAGAGATTTCTCGGAGGAAGCCATGGAGCGCCCAAGTAGGAAGAGCTGTACCTATCCGAACCGCTATCGACTCGTTATCGGCCTGATCACCGCCCTGGGATTCGTCGTTGGATCGACCGACTCGATCGAGGCCAGGCCAAGACCGTCTCAACCCGCCAGGCCGGCTCTAGACCAGGCGGCCGAACAGTCGACCACCGTGCCGTCTTTCACCGAGATCGCCACCAACCCAGCCAGCGGGCTGGCTTACGCGCGCGGCGCTTCGCCGATCAACGCGGTGATCGATGATCTGCGCCAGCGCTCCCTGATCGCACCGCTGGTCGACGGGGTCGACTTCGAGCTGCCGGAGCTGCCTCTCAAAACCCATGGTCAGCCGGGCGTCGCCATCCTCGACTACGATGATGACGGCGACCTCGACCTCTACGTCACCAACGGCGCCGGGGTTGGCAACTCCCTGTTCTCCAACCTCTTGTCAGAGACCGGTGAGGTGACGTTCGTCGATGTCGCGGCGCAAGCGGGCGTCGCCGCAACGGCCCAGGACAGCATGGGCGTCTGCTACGGCGACATCGACAACGACGACGATCACGATCTGCTGGTCCTGGGACGCAGCGAGCCCAACCGTTTCTTCGTCAACCAGGGCAATGGCACCTTCACCGAGGCCGCGGACAGCGGGCTCGAAGGCGGTGATCTCGGTCACTCCTCGTGCTCCATGGGTGACGTCAACGGTGACGGCCTTCTCGACGTCTTCGTCGCCAACGTTTGGGACTTGGACAACCTGCGAGCCTGCTTCACGGTGCCGTTCGCCGAGAGCCATCACAACCAACTCTTTATCAACCAGGGCGACGGCACCTTCACCGACACGAGCGCCACCTCCGGCATCGAAGATCTCGCCGGTTTGCCGCCGGAAGCGGCCGGCAGCGCCACCCTCACCTGGGCTGTCGGCCTGCTCGATATCGATCTGGACGGAGACATCGACATCATCCTCGGCGACGACCAATGCGCCCTGGGCGAGGAGCGCTTCGGCGGCGTCGACCGAGGTTTCCTGCACGTGCTGCTCAACGACGGCACGGGTCACTTCGTCGACGAAGCCTTCCTGCTACACGATCAGGCGAGCAGCTCGTGGATGGGCCTGGCCTTTGGCGACCTCAACTGCGACGGCAACCTCGACGTCTTCGGCTCGAACTTCGGCGACTATGACGACGCCATCGCCGCGCCCTTCCCCTACGAGCTCGGTGATCAGACCACTCGCTGGCTACTCGGCAACGGCGACGGCAGTTGGACGGATCCGACGATCGGCCAGATCGCGTCTGTTTTCGGCTGGGGCAACGGGATTTTCGATTACGACAACGATGGCGATCAGGATGTCGTCTACCACGGTGGTCTCGACCTCAACTTCTTCCATGCCGAGGACAATCCTGGCGTGCTGCTCGAGAACCAAGGTTGCAGCGCCGAATTCGTGACGCGGGTCGATGCCTTCCCCACCGATCATCAGCGCCGCACGGTGCAGGGTGTCGCCCTGGGTGATCTCGACCGCAATGGCTTCGTCGACGTCGTCAGCGTGTCGAATGTCGACATGCCCCAGGCCCTGCCACTGCTCCCCAA
>JBCCGX010000086.1:0-15766 GCA_039029035.1 Acidobacteriota bacterium
CGAGATGACCTGGCAGGTCAAGAACGCGCTCTACCTTCTCGGCGAGTCCGAGAAGCTCAGTGGCAACGAGTTCCAGGCCCATCGACACTTCACCCGGTTGCAGCGCGAGTTCTATCCGGACGATCCGGTCATCCCGGACTTTCTGATGGCGACGGACGTCCGCAAACTGATCAACCTGATGGCTTAATCATGCGCTCTTCAACGTTTTCCTCAGCCTGTTCCGTCGTCGCGTTGTTCATGCTGCTGGCCGGTTTCGGCCAGCCCACGGCTGCTGCCGCGGGGGAAGCCATCATCGGCCACGGCGGCCAACTGCAAAAAGCTATCGCCGGCCTTTACGGTGACCTGTTCCCGACCAGCACCAGTGAGACCGGCGCGGCGACGCCGGTTCTGGCACTCGACATCCGACATGCCGACGGGGAGTCCGCTCGCCTCCTGGTGCCAGGCACCGACGATGCGCGGACGGAGTCGGTGCCGGCCCTGTTCCAGGATGCTCAGCGCGACGCCCTCATCGTCCTCTGGCTCAGCCGAGCTGGCGAGGACGAGAGCCAACTCCACTTCGCGGTGTATGACGGTACCGAATGGTCGGACGTTCACACTCTCGAGGTCGACGAAGCACCGGCTACGATCGATGACATGCCCCTCCTGGCCGAGAGCTTCGACGAGTTCGAGCTCCAGATCGAGGGCGCCGAGCCGGTCACCGCCGGACGGCAAATTCTCCACCTGCTGTGGCGCGAGCCGAGTGAGTCACCGCGTGTGCTCTACGCCCCGTTGACCTTCGTCGAAGGCAGCTACATCGGCTGGCACAACCTCCTGGCATTGAACGACATCTTCTTGCAGACGCCCGAGACCGACGATGACGACGAAACCGAGGAGGAGGTGCAATTGAGCGCCGAGCTGGCCGACACTCTGAGCCTGCGGTCGGCTGCTGACGGTCGGTCGGCTCTCGTGACCTTCGCCAACCCGACGAGTCATCGCATCGGCACGGTCGAGATCAGCCCGCTGCCCCTAGCCCTCGGTCTGCTCGGCGAGCAGGTACGCGACCAGATCTTTACCCTGGCGGAGTTCTATGACCCGAACGATCTCGAGTCTTACTCCGACAAGATTCGGGCCGCCATCATCATCATGGGCTCACACTTCCACCTGCACCAGGCTTATGGTGACTACGTCGCCGATCAGGTGGCCGATTGGGTCCGTGACGCAGGCGAAGTCTATGGCTGGGATCTGCAGAGCCTGGGCGACGATGCCCGCGATCTGGCGATCGATGTCTCCAACGAGGTCTACACCTCGACCAAAACAGACCCGGCGGACCCCGGCTCGGAGATCATCGAGATCGACGTCAGTGGGCTTCTCGGTAGCGACGAGCCCGATCCGACCCAGGCCCTCGACTTCCTGGTGCGCTCCGACCTGCCGGCCCCTGCCGTCGGCGACGGACCCTCGACGGTCTACACCTCGCGCAACGGTCGCACCCTGCTGATCGCCTGGGAGAACGAGGCCGAAGGCACGCTGCATTGGGTGGAGAGCTCGAGGGTGAGCGATGGCGAGGCTTGGAGCGAGCCGTTCAGTCTACAGATCGGTGACGATCTGTCGTTCGAGCAGGCCCACACGCTCCTTGCCGCCAGGCTGCGCTAGGTACCTGCCTAGGCCCAGTACTTCAACGGGGCGCGACAGGAGGCGCATGCCATGTGCGCCCCCATCATCAATCCGGTTTTGGCGCCGGGACGCCCTGGTGTGCTAGCGTCGCCGCCCGGCCGACCTTCCCCACAGTCCAACCGATCCCCACAGTCCAACCGAGATTTGACCATGACCATCGAAACCGTTTGTATCACCGGTGGTGCCGGCTTCATCGGCTCCCACCTGGTTGACGCCTTTCTCGATCAGGGCCACCGCGTGCTGGTGATCGACGACCTTTCCGGTGGCCGGCGCGAGAACCTCGCTGACGGCGCCGAGCTCCACACCTTCGACATCCGGAGCCGCGAGGCGGCCGAGCTGGTCGCTACGGAAAACGTCGACTTGCTGGTGCATCACGCGGCACAAATGGACGTACGGCGATCGGTAGAGAACCCGGTCTTCGATGCCGACGTCAACGTCGTCGGCAGTCTCAACCTCTTCGAGGCAGCACGGCGCGGTGGTGTGCGGCAGGTGCTGTTCGCCTCCACCGGCGGCGCGATCTACGGTGAGCAGGATCATTTCCCCGCCGACGAGGATCATCCGGCCCGTCCGGTCTCACCCTACGGAGTCAGCAAGCTAGCCGTGGAGCGCTACCTATTCTACTACCACACCGCCTACGACCTCGACGTCGTCTGCCTGCGCTACGCCAACGTTTACGGCGAGCGGCAAAATCCGCATGGTGAGGCGGGTGTGGTGGCGATCTTCCTCAACAAGCTCCTCGCCGGTAACGCTCCGACGATCAACGGCGACGGCCAGCAGACCCGCGACTACGTACACGTCTCCGATGTCGTGCGAGCCAACCTGGCGGCGGCTGGCAAGCCGGGCTTCCACATCTACAATGTTGGCACCGGTACCGAGACTTCGGTCGTTCAGCTCTACGACCAGCTCCGACAAGCCCTGGACTTGGACCTCGAGCCCGACTTCGGCCCCGCCAAGCCTGGCGAGCAGAGCCGCTCCTCGATCGACTCGTCGAGACTCCGCAGCGAGCTCTCCCTAGGCGCACCACTCGACCTCGCGGCGGGCTTCCAGCGCACCGCCGACTGGTTCGAAGAACAGCACCGGAGCAAGGAAAGCTGACCGCTCCCGGCCCTTCGGATCGTGACGCCGGTGTGTGGAACGGCCGCTCCGTGGCGCGCCGCTTCGTCTCCGCCGACGGCCTGACCGTGCTGGTTGGCAAGAACGCTCGGGACAACGACGTGCTGACCTTCAAGCTCGGACGACCCAAGGACTTCTGGCTCCACGTGGCCGGCCAGTCGGGCTCCCACGTGGTGGTGCTGAACCCTGAAGGGCTCGAGCGGCTGCCGCGGGAGACCGGCCGTTTCGCGGCGGCACTGGCCGCAGGCCACTCGAAAGCGAAACGCGGCGGCCGAGTCGCGGTGCATGCCACCACCTGCAGCGAGGTGCGCAAGCCTCGCGGCCTGCCGCCGGGCAAGGTGAGCGTCCGAAAGTTCAAGACGATCCAAGCGTCCCCAGCCTCGGGCTGAGGTCCAGTCGAATCGCCACCCTTACCAGTCGACTCGCAGGATCGACGTCGGGATCCCGCCATCGTTCAGGTAGTCGATCCAACCGGTTTGCTCGGGGCGTAGTTGATCGCCCGGCGCCTTGACCTCGTAGAGCTCGAAGCCCGGTGCCTCCTGTCGCAGCACGAAGAGATCGGGAAACCCGCGTCGATAGCGCCGCAAGTCCCGGCTCAGGCGATCGAAGACCCAGGCCAGATGCGCTCCAGTCAGACGCGACAACGCCAGCTCCAAGAGGGGTTTCAGGTCGTCTTGCCAGGACACGAAATGATTCGCGATAGGCTTCTTGTCGTCGTATGTCCGTAACAGCTCCTGCGCCGGCTCCCCATTGGCCCGCAGCGCCTCGAGCCGTCGTTCGATCTCGACAACGCGAGCCGCCCGAAACTCGGGCGTGTGCAGATCCAGCGGGCCGAGCTGGAACGGGTGCTGGAACGCCCCGGCGACGGGCGTAAAGAGGGTCTCCCAGAAGGCGAGACCGAAGAGGCTCTTCCACAGCCAGTTCTCGGCAAAGAACCCCGTGCGCCCCGCCTCGGCGAAGGCTTCGAGCACCGCCAGCTCCACCGCGACGTCACGCTTGATCAGCTTCAGACGCTCCAGCGGCCGCCGGCGACGGGGCAAAGGGCGGAGCGGCTCGCCACGCATGCGACGCAAGCGGTGAGCGAACTTGCGGGCGAAGACCACCTCGGTCTCGTCACGCGGCTCGGCGCCGATCGCCTCGCACAAGCGCAGGGCCTCGGCGACTCGGCCCAGCTTCGCCAGGATCCGTGCGCGCCGCTCGCGGGCCGGCGGTCGCTCAGCGGCACTGTAGAACTCGAGCGCCGTTCGCGGCTCACCCAGGCGCTCGAGAAAGCGACCGACGTGATTGAAGACGGCGTCTGCCCGCGGGCGCACTGTCGGATCCAGCAATTCGATCCGATCGAGCAGCGCGGTCGCGATCTCCAGACCGGCGTCGACCTCACCGCGTGCCAGGCACGTCTCGATCACTCCCCGGCTTTGTTTGAGCAGCAGATAATCATCGACCGATTGGCGGCTCGGAAAACGACGCTGCTCGAGGTGCAGCGGGTAGCTCTCGTAGCATTGCACGCCGATGTCGCGTAGAACGAACTCGGTCCAATCCTGCGCCGAGTTACCGAAGAACAGCAGTCGGAACACCAGCACGTGTCGCAGGCCGAGCTGGCGGACGACGTCGATCCGCTGATCGACCGCCCGTCGCAGCGTCATCGGCTCGACCCGGCCGACCAAGGCCGCCAGCATCTCGCGGCGGCGGGCTGACGAGGCAACAGCACCCGGAGCCAGCTCCGCGAGCACTGCAGCCAACTCGCCACGCAATAGAAGCGCCAGAAGTTCCTCCGGCTCCAACGCGGCGCCACGATCCGACAGAACGGCCGCTTCGAGCTCGGCCAGTGCCTCGTCGAGCTGCGGGATCTCCCGATAGCTGAGCCGATCCCGGCGAAAGAGGGGCCCCTTGCGCGAGAGCAAGCGCACGTAAAGGCGTTTGGCGCCGATCGACAGACCGGCGAAGGTCGCGAGGAAGTCGAGCTCGTCCTGCGTCAACAGATCCGAGTAGCGTGCCTCGACGGTGTCGAGGATGGCCTCGAAGTTGTCGACGTAGTAGCCCTCGGGTAACGGCCGGGACAGGGTTGCTTCAGTTTCGTTCACGACGTCCATCACCGCGTCTTCCGTTCCTGCGAGCCAAATCGGTCAGACCTTCCGTCGTCCCGCCGGAACCCGGTCCTAGTATCCTACGCTTGCTCCGGTCACTCGGTGACAGGTCCTGTCGCCTTGCCTGCAATCGGGCCGCGTATCTCCGGAGCGAGGGTCACGTGGCGTCCCGAAGACCATCGCCCAAGGCCGATCCCATGCCGACCCACGCAGCAGTCGCATCCGGCGAAGAGACCGTCGCAGCGCGCGAAGGGACCGTCGCAGCGCGCGAAAGGACAGGCGAAGCGGTCATCCGGTCCTTGCTGCTGACCGACCTCGTCGACTCGACGAAGCTGGTCGAGAAGCTCGGCGACGCGCGGGCTTACGACGTCGCAACCCGCCATGATCGGATCGCCCGCGACCTGCTGCTGCGCTGGGACGGCCTCGAGATCGACAAGACCGACGGCTTCCTGCTGCTCTTCGAGCGTCCGATCGACGCAGTGCAGTACGCCTTGGCCTATCACCAAGCCCTGGCGGACCTCTCGGTCGAGCTGGGGGTTCAGCTGCGAGCCCGAGCCGGTATCCATCTGGGTGAAGTTTTTCTGCGCCGCAACGACCCTGAAGACGTCGCCCGCGGTGCCAAGCCCCTCGAGGTCGAAGGACTGGCCAAGCCGACTGCCGCCCGCGCGATGTCTCTCGCGGCCGGCAAGCAGACCCTGCTCACCCAAGGTGCCTTCGACATGGCCCGGCAAGCCGTCTCGGACGACGAGGCGAGCCACCAGTTGCGTTGGCTGGCCCACGGCCCCTATCTCTTCAAGGGCGTCGAAGAGCCGGTGGAGATCTTCGAGGTCGGCCTCGAAGGTCACGCTCCGCTCGCGCCACCGGCCGATACGGCCAAGGTCCGACGGGCGGTCGCCGCCGGCGACGAGCTGACCCTGGGCTGGCGGCCGGCACCGGGCCTCGAGATCCCACGCCGCTCCGGTTGGGTGCTGGAGAAACGGCTCGGTGAAGGCGGTTTCGGCGAAGTCTGGCAGGCGCTCCAACCCTTGACCGCCGAACAAAGGGTGTTCAAGTTCTGCTACGACGCCTCCCAGTTGCGCTCGCTGCAACGCGAGGTCACACTCTTTCGATTGTTGCGAGAATCCCTGGGGCACAGCGAAGAAATCGTCCGAATTCTCGACTGGAGCTTCGACGAGGCGCCCTACTTCATCGAGGAAGAGCTGGTTGGCGGCGGCGACCTGCTCGAATGGTCCGCCGAGCACGGAGGCATCGCCCAGGTACCGGTCACCACCCGGCTGGAGATCGCCGCTCAGATCGCCGACGCACTGGCAGCAGCCCACTCGGTCGGTGTGCTGCACAAAGACGTCAAGCCGAGTAACGTCCTGGTTGCCGCAGACCGCATCGAAGTGCCGCGAGTCAAGCTAGCCGACTTCGGCATCAGCGAAGTCCTCGACGAGAAGGCGTTGCTCGCTCGAGGCATCACCGTCATGGGAATGACCGAAGTGGCGTCTCCAGACGGTAGCTCGTCGGTGACGGGATCCCACCTCTACATGGCACCGGAGGTGGCGGAGGGGCGCGTCGCGTCGGTCGAAGCCGACATCTACTCCCTCGGGGTCTTGCTCTACCAGGCGGTGGTCGGTGACTTTCGCCGTGCCTTGGGCACCGGCTGGCAGCGCGACATCGATGACGATCTGCTGGCAGCGGACATCGCTGCCTTCGTCGACCGGGATCCGTCCCGACGACCGGCGAGTGCCCGGGACGTGGCCGAGAGACTCCGCACTCTGGAGGAGCGCCGGCGACAGCTCGCCGCGGAGGAACAAGCCCGGGAGCAGGCCGAAGCCGCTCGGCTGGCGCTCCTGCGCGCGCACCGACGCCGCAAGCTTCTGGCCATCACGACCGCCGCCGCGGTCCTGGTCTTGGTGGTCGTCTCGCTCCTCGCCATCGAAGCGACCCAGGCCAGGGATATCGCCAAGCGCCGTAGCGACCAGGCCGAGAAGCTGATCCGCTTCATGGTGGGCGATCTGCGCAAAAAGCTGGAGCCCGTCGGCCGGCTGGAGATTCTCGATGATGTCGGTGCTGAGGCGATGGAGTATTTCGCCGCTGTCGCCGAGGACGAGCTCTCCGACGACGAGCTGCTCGTTCGCGCCGCTGTACTGAGCCAGATCGGCGAAGTGCAGCTGATCAAGGCGAACGCGGACCTGCCGACGGCACTACGGGCCTTCGAAGAGTCTCTCGATCTGGCGCGCAACCTGTTGGCCCGTGACCCCGACGATGCCGATCGACGGTTTGGCCTGGGCCAGAGCCACTTCTGGGTCGGCTATGTCTATTGGCAGCAGGGAGACCTCGATCAAGCGATGGAGCAATTCCGCAGCTATCTGGCACTCGCCGAGTGGCTGGTCGCGCGCGATCCCGACAACCTGGACTGGCAACTGGAGCTCGGCTACGCCCATAGCAACATCGGCTCGATTCTGGAATCCCGTGGGCAGCTCGAGGCAGCACTCGAGCAATTCCGCCAAACTCTGCGGATCAAGGCATCCCTCGTCGAGTCGGATCCCAAGAACCTCCCTTGGCAGCTCGAGCTGGCGAACCAACACAATCTGGTTGCCGGTGCGCTCCGCAAGCTAGGCGATTTCCAGGCAGCTTTGGAACATTTCCGTGCCGACCACGCCATCATCCGCCAGTTGGCCTCGGTCGACGCCTCCAACAACCGTTGGCTCGATCGGCTGGCCAATTCGCACAACTCCCTCGGCTCCTTGAAACAGGCCCTGGGTGATTTGGCGGGGGCGATCGCCCATCATCGCGAAGACCTCCGGATCACTCGAGCGCTGGCGGACAACGACCCGACGAACGGCCAGCTGGCGGCCTTTGCTGCCGTCGCCGCGACCAATCTGGGCTTTGCCTTGATGGCCGACGACGAGACCGAGCCGGCGATCGACCATCTTCGAACTGCGCAAGCCGATCTGCAACGCCTGGTGGACAAGGACCCAGGCAAAGTCCGCTGGCAACGCCATCTGGCCCGGGCGTCGTTCGGGCTCGCAGCCGGTTTGTTTCGACAGCGTGACCGGGCGCCAGCGGAAGCACTGCTCAGGCAATCTATCTCCACACTGGAATCGCTAGCGACCGAAGGTAACCGCGAATCGGTGGGTTATCTCGGTCGGGCCGCTCTGCTGCTCGGCACGCTGCTCGACGAGACGCGACGACGACCCGAGGCCGAAGCCTTGTGGTCCAAGTCGCTGCAGCTCCTCGAACCGACGGCCGAAGGCTCGCAAGACTTCAAGCTCCTCGACCCACTGGCTCGATTGCTCTACAAGCTCGGTCAGACGGAACGGGCCGAGGAGCTCACTCGCAGCCTGCTGACAAGGGGTTATCGAGACCCCGAATTCTTGAACTTCTGTCGTCTCTCGCACATCGCGACGGCAGGACCTTGAAAGAAAGGAACGATCGATGCCGACCATCACAGTCACCTGGGATTCCACCAACAACCGTCCGACCGCCGCGGCCAAGACGGTCACAGGCACCACCTCCCAGACCATCACCTGGCAACCCGCTGCCGGCGTCACCATCACCAACATTTCCACCCCTAAACTCAGCGGCAAGAACGACTTCACCGCTCCTGCCGCAGTACCCGGCACCAACAACTGGTCGTGCACTGACAACATGAACGACGATGGGACCTTCAACTACCGCATCACCGGGACCAACACCGCTACGGGTTTTACCGCAACCCATGATCCGCAGATCACCAACGATCGTGATGGCTGATTCGCCCGGTCAGGGTGACCGTGTCGGGATATGCTCTATGGATGCCCGAAGAACGCTCTGAAACTGGGATCGAAACGGTTCATAAGAAGCGCCTCGGCACTCTGGCTCACCTGGCACTCGAAGGGGCCGACGCTCTCTTCGAGTGCCAGGGTGACACACAAGCATGCCAGACGATCGTGCTCCACGACGCCCTGGTCCGTGACCTCCTTCACCGGTTTCACGGATGCGAGATCGAGAAGACACGTCGGTTCTTGATCCTCTTCGAACGGCCGGTCGATGCCGTCGCTTTTGCCCTGACCTACCACGAGGCAGTGAAAGAGCTGGCGATCGAGGGCAGCGAGCCCGTCGCGGGCCGGATCGGCCTCCACCTGGGCGAGGTCTTTACTTGGGAGAACCCATCGGAGCACGTTGCTCGCGGCGCCAAGAGACTCGAAGTCGAGGGGCCGGCTCGCACGAGCGTTGCCCGGGTCCTGTCCCTGGCCCGCGGTGGCCAAACCCTCCTCACTCAGGCCGCCTTCGATCTCGCCCGCCGCGCTGCAGTCGGTGACGCGGCGTTGCCCTCCGACGTCGAGTGGGTTTCCCATGGACCGTATCGGTTCAGCGACGAAGAGAAGACGGTCGAGGTCTATGAAGTCGGCGTCGAGGGCACAGCCTTGTTGCAAGCTCCGAGACCCGAAGACCTCCCTGGTTTTTCGCAACCGGCGGTGGCTGAAGCTGCAACCACCTGGTCCCCAACTGCGGGAGAGCCAGTGCCCCATCGCCCCAACTGGCGATTGGAGCGCTCCCTCGGCGCGGCGACCTACGGCAAGATCTGGCTGGCCAAACACCGCAAGACCGGCGACCGACGAGCGTTTCGTTTCTGCACGAGTCGTGCGCACCTGCCCCGCATGCAGCACCAGTTGGAGGTGGTCCGCCATCTCAAGGCGAGCCTGGACGGAGCCGCGGTAGCCCCGCGAGCGGTCGACAGCCAGCTCGACGCGACGCCCTACTTTCTCGAATCCGAGCACGTCGAGAGCGACACACTCTCCGACTGGGCCGCCGCCTTGGACCAGCTCGCCGACGTGTCCCTCGTCACGCGTCTCGAGATCGTCGCGCAGCTGGCGGAGCTCCTCGCCTTGGTCCATGCCTCCGATGTCGCCTTGGGCAACCTCCGGCCCGGGAGCATCCTCGTCCGGGAAGCCGGCGGGGTCGTCGATCAGGTCCTGATGGCGGACCTGTCACAAGCTCGCCTCGCCAGCGAAGAACCGAACGAGCGCAGCACCGGACCGGCAACGGCTGGCCACGAGCGCGCAGTGATGTACCTCGCACCGGAGCTCGAGGACTCTGGCAGCTCGACCCAGGCCGGTGACGTCTACGCTCTCGGGATCCTCCTCTACCAGCTGACAGCAGGAGACTTGGCACGGCCCTTGGGGCCCTTCTGGCAACGGGACGTGAGCGACGAAAAGCTGCAGAGAGAAATCTCGGGCCTGGCCGATCCCGAGCCCAGCGCTCGATCCCTGGATACCTGGGCGGTCGCGCGACGCCTGCGCGATTTCCCCGGTGCCGCCTCGGCCGTTCGAGACGAGCAGGAGACGTCGCCCGATCCCGAAGAGGCGCCTCTGCGAGGACCGCGCTTGTTCCGTCGCCTCCTCGGACGTCGACGGCAAAGCAGCGCTTGATCAAGTCGCTGGCCTACGGTCGAGTCGACGGGTAGGTGCATCGAACGGCATCGGGGGAAACGCTGGCATAGAATGAGCTGGGGGTGCGAGACGGCGATCGCTCCGGCGATCGACGGACCGACCGTCTGAGACTCCCCGTGGCTCAACTGATTTCGCTTCGACAGACTCCTGCCAGGTCCGGCGTACCACCACGCCCGACCCGATCGCATCCGATGCCGGCTCCCCGACTCGCCTCCACCCACCCTATGCCGGCTGACGAAGCGCCGCCAGAGGCCGTCATCCGGACGCTGTTGATGACCGATCTGGTCGACAGCACACGAATGGTGGCGCAGCTCGGCGATTCGCGAGCGGCAGCGGTCGCCACGCGCCACGACCGCGCCGCCCGCGACCTCCTACGCCGCTTTCGCGGCCTCGAGATCGACAAGACCGATGGCTTCCTGCTCCTCTTCGAGCGACCCATCGATGCCGTGGGCTATGCCCTGGCCTACCACCAGGCCCTGGCGGACCTGTCGCACGAGCTCGAGGTCGAGCTCACGGCCCGGGCCGGCATTCATCTCGGTGAAGTGATGCTGCGCCAGAACCCCGACGACGATGTCGATCGCGGGGCCAAACGCCTGGAAGCCGAAGGCATCGCCAAACCGATGACCGCGCGGGTGATGTCCCTGGCGGTCGGCGGCCAGACTCTCCTGACCCACGGCGCCTTCGACCTCGCCCGCCGCTCGGCGATCGGCAATGCTCTGCCGTCCGAGGAGGTCGCCTGGCGTGCCCACGGCCTCTACGAGATCAAGGGAGTCGACGAGCCGCTAGAGATCTTCGAAGTCGGCACTCTCGGCGCCGCGCCACTCACTGCCCCACACGATACGGCCAAAGCACATCGACAGGTCGCCGAAGATCACGAGACCATCCTCGGCTGGCGCCCGGCCCCCGATCAGGTGATCCCCCAGCGTCCCAATTGGATCTTGCGGGAGCGCATCGGCCTGGGTGGCTTCGGTGAGGTGTGGCTCGCCACCCAGAGCAAGACCCGCCAGAAACGGGTCTTCAAA
This sequence comes from Acidobacteriota bacterium, assembly GCA_039029035.1. Lineage (GTDB taxonomy): Bacteria > Acidobacteriota > Thermoanaerobaculia > Multivoradales > J023 > JAAELT01. The sequence continues at coordinate 11,290 of JBCCGX010000086.1, forward strand.
TTCTGTCTCGAAGCCAATCGTCTACGCTCTCTGCAACGCGAGGTCACTTTGTTTCGCCTGCTCCGAGAGACGCTCGGCCACCGCGACGACATCGCCCGGGTGCTCGATTGGAACTTCGACGAGCCGCCTTACTTTCTCGAGTCGGAGTACACCGAAGGCGGCAACCTGGCGCAGTGGGCCGAGGAGCAAGGCGGCCTCGAAGCGATTCCCCTGGCCATCCGCCTGGAGCTTGTGGCGCAGGTGGCGGAGGCCCTGGCCGCCGCCCATTCGGTCGGAATCCTGCACAAAGACATCAAACCGACCAACATCTTGGTGACCACCGATCGGGGCGGTCACCCCAAGGCGCGGCTGACCGACTTCGGCATCGGCCTGGTCGACGACAGCGTGCTCGCCGAGCACGGCATCACGCGTCTGGGGCTGACCGAAGTGCTGCCGGCCGACGCGGCGGCGGCGGCGAGCGGCACCTATGTCTACATGGCGCCGGAAGTCGTCGAAGGCAAGGTCGCGACGATCCAGGCGGATATCTATGCTCTGGGCATCATCCTCTACCAGATGGTGGCAGGAGACTTCTCCCACCCTCTGGCCCAAGGTTGGCGGCGCGACGTGCCCGACGTGCTCCTGGCCGACGACATCGCACGCACCGTCGACGGTGCGCCACAGCGCCGACCGGGAAGCGCGGCCGAGTTGGCGCACCGCTTGCGCCGTCTCGATCAACGTCGGGCAGAAGCCGCAACTCGACGCGCCCAGGCGAAGGCACATCGGCGGCGCAAGCTCTATCTCTCGTTCGGCGGTGTGGCGACCGCGGTGCTGCTAGCGGTCTCGATCCTCGCCGTCCAGGCGATGCAGGCCAGGCGCGAAGCGGACCTGCGGCGTCTCCAGGCCGAGGAGCTGATCAGCTTCATGGTGGGCGATCTGGCGACCAAGCTCCAGCCCTTGGGGCGTCTCGACATCATGCGCGAGATCGGTGACCAGGCCATGCAGTACTTCGCCGCCGTACCGCAGGAGAAGCTGACCCCCGAGGAGCTCAACCAGCGCTTGGACGCGTTGGACAAGATCGGCTATGCCAACTTCATTCAGGGCGACACCGACGCGGCCATCGCCGCCTTCCAGGAAGCCCTGAGCCTCGCCAGTGGGCTCACTCAGCGGGCGCCGGAGAACGTCGATTGGCAGAAGCGGCTCGGCGTGGCCCACTTTGCCATCGGCCGGGTCTTCTGGGTCCAAGGCGATCAAGACGAAGCCCTGGCCCACTTCGAGAGCCAGCTCGAGATCTCCCAGCGGCTTGCACTGCAGCACCCGGCTGAGGCTGCCATGCAGCTCGAACTGGCCAACGCCCGCACCAACGTCGGCTTCGTTTACCGAGCACGGGGCGATCTCGAGCGGGCTGCCGAAGAGTTCGGTGCCGGCCTCAACCTGATGGAGGCGAGCATCGCCCGAGCGCCCGAGGACACCGATCTACTCTTCGAGTACACCAACAAGGCTGCCCTCGCCGGTTCACTGGCCTGGCAGCTCGGCGAGGTCGTCGCGGCCCGGCGATACTACGAAGACAGCCACAGGGTGGCCCGAGGACTGGTCGAGCGCGACTCGACGAATACCTTCTGGCAAGCCCGGCTCGGCATCACCCACAATGTCCTCGGCCGAACCCTGGCTGCGGCCGACGAGCTGTTAGAAGCCCGTCGGCATTTCCAGGCGAACCTGGAGATTTTCGAGCAGCTCACCGCCATCGAGCCGCTTCGGAACAACTGGCAACGCGAGCTGGCCATGGCCCATCGGCTCCTCAGCCAGAGCCTGAGAAGCCGGGGCCAGTTCGAGGGCGCCCGAGAGCACGCCACGCGCGGCACGGCGATCCTGAAAGCCTTGGTAGAGGAGAATCCGCAGCCGGATCTGCAGCGCGATCTCGCCGCCCTGCTCATCGCCAGGGCCGAAGCCCAGCTCACGCTCGGCGCGCCGGCCACCGCCCAGCAGCTGACCCACGAGGCCCTCACCTTGCTCGAGCCTCTGGCCAACCAGAGCCCCGAAGATCGCGCCACCCACCTGCGCCTCGGCGAAGTCTTGTTGACCCTGGGCCACGCTCTCACCGAGCCAGCCGACGTACGACGGGCCTTCACACGGGCGGCCGAAGCCCTCGAGCCCTTCGCGCGCGACTCGCGCGACCTCGATCTTCTCGGCCCGTGGCAGCAGGTGCTCGAGCGCCTCGGCCGCCAGGAGGAAGCCACGCTTGTCGCACAACGAGCCGAAGATCTCCGGCAGCAGCTGCGCGCGGCGGGCACAGCGACCCCAAACCCAAACGGCCCAAACCCAAACGGCCCCTGAGGTAGGCCACACCTGCCGTGGCTCTGACCCCCGAAAGCCAGACTACTTGCCAACTGAAGGAGAAACCGTATGCCCCCACAAGAAGTAGACCAAAGAAACCAGGGTCCCAACGCTGGCTGGCCCTTGAAGACGGGCCCCCTGCACGCGGGAAGGGTCCGTTTTCAACCCGTTCGCGGCGGCCGGACCCGAGTCATCCCACCCTTCCCGGACGGTTGGGAGCCACAAGGCGGAGGGAACGCGCCGATCTTCGAGTGTACTGCCGGCAACTTCGACATCGAAGCGACACCTCTCCAGCCGGGCAGGCCGGATGGAGACGTGGTCGGTCCGCCGGGCACGTCCCTCACGATCAAGGGCGGCTGAGGACTCTTCGCCCTTGCTGCCTTGCGGCTTCGGCGGGCGGCTCAGCCAACCTCAATGCACCTGCTCGCGGGTCTTCAAGAAGCGAACATCCGGCCAGTCTTCCTCGGTACACTGCAGGTGCCAGGCACTGCGAGCGAGGAAAACCGGAGCGCCACCGTGGTCTTCGGCCATGTAGCCGGATAGGGAGCCGGCGAACTTCTTCAACAGCTGCGAATCGTCGGCCTCGACCCATCGAGCGGTGTGATAGCTCGTCGCCTCGAAGCGCACCGGGACGTTGTATTCGGTGCGGATACGGTCGGCCAAGATCTCGAACTGCAGAGCACCGGCGACGCCGACCAGCCAGGTCGAGCCGATCTCGGTCTTCATCACCTGCCCCACCCCTTCCTCGGCGAGCTGCCGCAGGGCTCGGCCGAGGTGTTTGGCCCGCATCGGGTCTTCCGGCCGTACCTGCTTCAACAGCTCCGGAGCGAAGCTCGGGATGCCGGTGAAGCGCAGATTCTCGCCTTCGGTCAAGGCATCGCCGATGCGCAAGCTGCCGTGGTTGGGAATGCCGATGATGTCGCCCGCCCAAGCCTCTTCGGCGCGCTCGCGCTGGCGCGCCAGGAAGAGCACCGGGTTGTGCACGTTGATCATCTTGCTGGTGCGGGTGTGGAGCATCTTCATACCGCGCTGGAATCGGCCTGAGCACAGGCGGATGAAAGCGAGCCGATCGCGGTGGCGCGGATCCATATTCGCCTGGATCTTGAACACGAAGCCGCTCACCGCTTCCTCTGATGGATCGACCTCGCGACTGACCGCGGTCTGCGGACGCGGCGCAGGCGCCAGCCGGGCGACCGCCTCGAGCAGCCCCTGGACGCCGAAGTTGTTGATCGCGCTGCCGAAGAAGACCGGCGTCATGTTGCCTTCTAGGTAGGACTGCGGATCGAACTCGGGGCATAACCCACGCGCCATCTCGACCTCTTCCCGCAGTTGCTCCGCCGCCTGCTCCCCGATGTGCTCCGCCAGCTTCGGATCGTCGAGCCCCTCGACCACAATGCCCTGGGAGATGACACTCTTCTTGCCGCGATCGAGCAGGACCAGGCGATCATTCAGCAAGTCGTAACAGCCCTGGAAGCTCTGCCCCATACCGATCGGCCAGCTCGCCGGGGTCACTTCGAGCTGCAGATCCTGCTCGATCTGGTCGAGCAAGTCGAAAGGATCACGCCCCTCGCGATCCAACTTGTTGATGAAGGTGATGATCGGCACGTCGCGCAGGCGGCAGACTTCGAACAGCTTGCGCGTCTGCCCCTCGATGCCCTTGGCCGCATCGAGCACCATAACCGCCGAATCGACCGCGGTCAGAGTGCGGTAGGTATCTTCTGAAAAGTCTTCATGGCCCGGGGTATCGAGCAGATTGAAGGTACAGCCGGCGTACTCGTAGGTCATCACCGACGCGGTCACCGAAATGCCGCGCTCCTGCTCCACCTTCATCCAGTCGGACCGGGCTCGCCGACGATCGCCACGCGCCTTGACCTCACCGGCCAGCTGGATCGCCCCGCCGTAGAGCAACAGCTTCTCGGTCAACGTCGTCTTGCCGGCGTCAGGGTGAGAGATGATGGCGAAGGTGCGCCGTTTGGACACGTGCTCGTTCAACTGGGACATGGCGTGGCTCGGAGGAAGATCGGCCGGCCAGGATCGGAGGTAGGGGGCCGGCGGCGTGGTGCTGGAAGAGTTGGGGAGCCGGACCAGACAGCCCGACAAGAGGTTGTCGACTCTACCAGATTCCGCCGAGGCGGCTCACGCCAGTGTGCCGCCGACCCGACGTCGA
>JBCCGX010000087.1:0-15678 GCA_039029035.1 Acidobacteriota bacterium
GAACAGGAGTTGCGCAGTGTCACCGGAGCTCTGGGAGCAGGTCCAGATCGTCGTCGATGAGTCGTTGCATCTGCCGGTTGCAGATCGCCCGGCCTTCCTTGCCAGGGCCTGTGCCGATCAACCCGAGCTACGGCGCGAGGTTGACTCGCTGCTCGCCGGGGCCGAGGATGCGCAAGACTTTATCGAGGATCCGGTGTTCTCCCTACACGCGGATCACGAGGCCGAGGCGGCGGCCGCCGCCGAGCAGCGCATCGGCCATTACCGGATTCTGAGCGAGGTTGGCAGTGGCGGCATGGGCAGCGTCTACCTGGCGACGCGAACCGACGACTACGAGAAGCCGGTGGCCCTCAAGGTACTCAAGCGGGGTATGGACACCGACGAGATTGTCCGTCGCTTCGAGCACGAGCGCCAGATCCTGGCCAACCTCGACCATCCCAACATCTCCAAGCTGCTCGATGGCGGTACTACTGAAGACGGCCGACCCTATTTCGTCATGGAGCGGGTCGAAGGCGAGCCGATCGATCGCTACTGCGATGCCGCCAAGCTGTCGACCCATCAACGCCTGGAACTCTTCCGCCAGGTCTGTTCGGCGGTACACTTCGCCCACCAGAACCTGGTCGTCCATCGCGATCTCAAGCCGGGCAACATCCTGGTCAGCGAAGACGGTGTGCCCAAGCTGCTCGATTTCGGCATTGCCAAGCTGCTGGAATCGGAGATGCTGTCGACTCAAACACCGACCTTGCCGCTCCTCACCGTAGCAGGGACGGGGCCGATGACCCCGCGCTACGCCAGTCCGGAGCAAGTGCGGGGCGACACGATCACCACCTCGAGCGATATCTATTCCCTCGGCGTGCTGCTCTACAAGGTGCTCACTGGCCACCGGCCCTATCGGCTGCGGGATCACTCCCTATCGGGCCTTTTCCATGCCATCCGTGAGCAGGATCCGATCAAGCCCAGCGAGGTGGTGCTGGCCACCGACCACTTGCAGTTTGCCGACGGTACCTCGGTCACCATCACGCCGGACTCGGTGAGTGAGACCCGCGATGGCAGCCCGCCGGTCCTGCGTCGGCGCCTCGCCGGTGATCTCGACTGCATCGTCCTCAAGGCGCTGCGCAAACAACCCAAAGAGCGCTACGGCTCAGCCGAGCAGCTGTCTGAAGACATTCGTCGCCATCTCGAAGGTCTACCGGTTCAGGCGAGGAAGGGGACTTTCGCCTACCAGGTAACGAAGTTCTTCCGTCGCCATAGTACGAAAGTCGCAATGGCCTCGGCCTTCCTTCTGATCCTGCTCTTTGGCTCGCTTTGGCGGAGCTCGCAAAACCAGGCCGAGCGCGAGCGTCAGAGGGCCGCGCGCGAGCAGCAGATTGCGGAGTCGTTGGCCGATCTTTTTACGGAACTGAACCAACTTGATCCGCAGGCCGGCGAGGAAGAAGACTTCGCCGATAGCTTCAGCAAGAAGGTTTCGCAGTACGTCGACAACCTGAAGCTAGCCGAAGTTCTCAACGATCAGGCCTTCTCGCTGACGAATCGTGGAGGGATCCGGACGGCGGAGATCTTGTATCGCGAAGCTCTGGCCATGAAGCTCCGTCTCGTAGACGAGGGGCACCCTTCGGTGATTCGAGGGATGAACAATCTGGCCTCAGCTCTTGAAGCGCAAGGGAAGTATCGGGAAGCGGATGCGATCTATCAGAAGGCCTTAGACCTAAAAATCCAGCTCTATGGTCGAGAATCCTCTGAGACTGCAATTTCCTTGAATAACCTAGCCATGCTCTATCAGAATACTGGCGACTTGGAGAAGTCCGAACCGTTGATCAACGAGAGTCTGGAGATCCGGCGCAGGGTCTTTGGTAGGGAATCGAACCAAGTCGGCGCGGCGCTCAACAATCGAGCTTTCTTGCACCATTTGCGCGGAGATCTCGCGGCGGCAGAAGCGGACTTTCGCCAGTCGTTGCACATCTTCAGAACCAATGTCGGACTGGATTCTTCCGCTGTGGCACAGGTCTTACGCAATCTGGCGACGGTACTGCAGGCAAAGGGTGATCTGGTAGGGGCCGAGGCTGCGGCAAGAAAAGCCCTTGGGATTTTTCGCGAGAACTTCAAGGACTGGCGGATTTCCGACGCCGAGAGCGTCCTCGGAGGTTGCTTGTCGGCGATCGGGCGCTACGACGAAGCCGAACCGCTCCTGGCACAGAGTTATCCGGTGATTCGGGCCGCCAAGGGGATCAACGCTCGGCAGACTCGGGAGGCGCTACTTCGCCTCGAGACGCTGGAGGAGCTCAGAGTCTCGTCGCCCGAACAGCGTTAGACTTTTCCGACCATGTCTCTCATTGTCACCTCGCCCGATTGGATCGAGGTCCCCGGTGGTGCGTTCCGGATGGGCGGCGGCCCAAGGGCCAATGAGAATCCGCCGCATGACGTGCGGGTTTCGTTGTTTCGCCTCGCTCGTACACCGGTGACCCGCGAGGCCTACCAACGCTTCCTCGACGAAACGGCCCATACCGCACCGCCGTTCTGGGACGAGTCTCAATTCGAAGGCCCGAGAAAGCCAGCGGTGGGTCCCTCGTGGGACGATGCGGTGGCCTATTGCGAATGGCTCGGCCGGCAGATCGGCGAGGCGGTCCGGCTGCCCACGGAGGCAGAATGGGAGTATGCCGCCAAGGCCGGGCGCGAGGTGCTCTACCCCTGGGGCGATGCGCCGCCGGAGACCTTGCCCGATTACGCGCAACGCTGGCACGACGGACCGGAGGCAGTGGATGCCTATCCGTCTCGGCATCCCTGGGGCTTCCTTGGGTTGGGAGAGAACGTGCACGAATGGTGTGCCGACTGGTACGACGCCGAGTTTTACTCGCGGTCACCCATTGAGGATCCGGTGGGGCCGGCATCGGGTCGACGGCGAGCTTCGCGTGGTGGCGCCTGGCGCCACGCGATCAAGGTGAGCCGGTGCGCGGCGCGGTCGTCGATCCCGCCGCACATGCGCTACAGTGACTATGGTTTTCGACTGGCGGCGTCACAGTCCTGATCCGGCATGCTAGAGTGCCAGGCTTGACTCTTTTCGAGAAGGGATGGCGCGAGATGGCGGAAGAGACAGAGCCCGAAAAACGTACCGAGACCGAGGGTGCTTCGGGCACCGAGGACGGAGCCCATCGTTTGATCGTCATGCGTCCCGAGGAGCATGCGGTCTACAGCTCGGAGAAGATGGGCAAGTCGACCCTCTTCCAATCACCGAATGTGCTGGTCGGCCTCAATGCCTTCGAGCCGGGCCAGGAGCACGCGCTGCATACCCATGACGATATGGACAAGGTCTATTACGTCGTCTCGGGGCACGGCCTGTTCTTGCTCGACGGTCGCGAGCTCGATATGCGCGGCGGCGAGATGCTGATCGCGCCGCAGGGCGTGCCGCACGGTATCCGCAACACCGGTGATGTACGTCTCCTGGTGATGGCGGTTCTGGCACCTGCTCCGGGGGGTAAGTAGCGGCTCTCAGCGCTCTACCGCCAGGCACGGCCCGTCGCGCTCGGCATTGCAGATCCGCCCATCAACGCTCGGAGCGATGCCCTCGGTCCCAGCCGCGGCGAGGCCGGCGACCACCAGGTCGCGCAGGGTCACCGGGTCGCCCTCCGGAGGCACCTGGAGGTCTTCGGTCAGCATGGTATAGCCGTCCTGGCCGGTCTTCGGATCGGCCAGAAAGCTGCTGGTGACGACGAGGAGCTCTTCGTCGGGATCGACCGGGCGCGGACCGTCCGCGGTGAGCAGGGTCAGTCGATCGGCGGTCGCGGCCGCGGGGTCGTGACGAAAAGCGAAGCCGGCGACTTGCAGCCACTTACCGTTACCCGTCCAGTCGGTCACGGCATGGGATACGACCTGCTGCAGGGTTTCGCCGGTGATCCGCAGTAGTCGCAGCTCGGAAGGGTACTGGAACGTCTCCTCGATGTGACGCCGGGTGACGTCGGTGTTAGCCGGGATGTCCTGGTTGAGGCGCAGGCTGCCTGAGTTGATGAACGCCGCCTGGGCGCCGAGATCGGCAAAGTGCTGCAGAGCCTGATCGAGTACCCAGTTGCCCAGGTTGGTCTCGAAGCGACGCATGGTGAGCTCTTCGCCGATCAGGCGCTCCTGGGTGTGGCCGAGGGCCTTCTCGAGGCAGCCGCTCGGCTCGCCGATTTTGTGACAGTAGACCTCGTCGTGGTTGGTGAGCCAGCGGTCGACGCGGGCCTGGACTAGCGGATCGACCGGCGATTGTGGGCCGAGCTGGCGAAACTCGAACTCCACCTTGGGCGGTCCGCCGGGCTGCAGCTTGACCTTCGCCACGGTGGCGCTGCGGGCGTCGGCGTCGGCTTTGATGATCCAGCGGCCGTCGACCTCTTGCGCCTGGCGGTTGTGCTCGTGACCGCCGAAGGCGAGATCCGGCCCATCGGGCCCGAGCTTGCGTAGCAGGTCGACATCATCGGTCATCTTCAAATGGGTCAAGGCGATCACCAACTCGGCACCGCGCCGTCTGAGATCCGCGGTCAGCCGGCGGGCGACCGCTTTCGGCTGGCCGAAGGCGTGCACATAATCCGGGTGCTTCTCGTCGATCGACAGGCTGAACAGACCGACCCGAATGCCGCTGAGCTCGACGATGGCACTGTTCACCAGGTGGTCGGCGGCGATCACCGGCCAGCCGTCGTCATTGCTCTTGAAATCGATGTTGGTCCCGAGCCAGCTGAATTGCGATTCCTCGATCCGCCGATCGAGCATCGCGATGTCGTCTTCTTTTTCCTTGTCGAACTCGTGGTTGCCGAAGGTGACGAACAGGCGCTGATCGAAAGCCTGCTCGTCGCCGTCGAGCAGATTCATCACATCGATCATCTGCTCGCCGAGGAACCAACGGCTGAGCAAGGAAGGGAAGAGAAAGTCACCGGCGTGGAGGAACAACAGCTCGGGGTCGTCGCGCTCGAGCTCGCTGCGCAGACTGCGAAGCCGGGCCATGCTGCCGTAACGCCCGTCCTCGATGCCGGCGATGCGATAGACGTCGTTGACCGCCAGGACCGTCAAGGTTCGAGGGCCCGAAGAGGTCTCGGGTAACCGGGCGGAGGACCGCTCCGAGGCCGCCGGCGCCTCTGCCGCTGCTTTTGGCGTCGCTGTGGGCGGCTCGGTTTGGATCTGGGTGCAGGCGAGGCCGAGCAGGGACCCGAGGGTCAGTGCGATGCCAGGCACGAACCTGGGTTTGACCTGAGACTTGAAGGTGTTTCGCATGAGATCTCCTAAGGCTGAGCGCCGCGCTCAAGTGACCGCGCTCCGGTGGTGGAATCGTTCTTTGTCCCAGCTCCGCTCGGCGAGGATCTGGCGCAGCGTTTCGACCGCATCCCAAACGTCTAGGTAGCGCTGGTAAAGCGGACAGAGACCGAAGCGCAGGATGTCCGGGGTGCGGAAATCGCCGACGACGCGTCGTTCGATCAAGGCCTGCATGATCGGATAGCCGGCCGGGTGGCGCAAGGCCACTTGGCTGCCGCGCCGGCGCGAGTCGGTGGGGCAGGCGATCTCCAAGCCCTGGTCTTGGCAGCGCTGCTCGACCAGCTCGAGGAAGAGGTCGCCGAGGGCTGTCGATTTGAGCCGCAGAGCGCCGAGATCCATCCCTTCGAAAACGTCGAGAGCAGAATCGAGGGCCGCTAGGCTGAGGACCGGAGGCGTACCGCACTGGAAGCGGTCGATTCCCGCCGCCGGCTGGTAATCGGTGTCGAAGGCGAAGGGGGTTCGGTGGCCGAACCAGCCCCACAGCGGTGAGCGCGCCTGCTCGTGATGCCGCCGGGCCACATAGACGTAGGCCGGTGCGCCAGGGCCACCGTTGAGAAACTTGTAGGTGCAGCCCACCGCCAGGTCGACGCCGGCCCCGTCGAGCTCGATCTCCATGGCGCCGGCACTATGGGACAGATCCCACAGCACCAAGGCGCCGCGCTCGTGCGCAGCGGCCGTGATGGCGGACAGGTCAGCGAGCTCGCCCGTCTTGAAGTCGACATGGCTCAAGCTGAGCACCGCCACGTCGCGGTCGATGGCGGAGAGTAGCTCGCGGCGCTCCACCAGACGCAAGCTTGGCTTTGCCGCCGCCATCGTGGCGAGGCCTTGTGCCATGTAGAGGTCGGTAGGGAATTGACTCGCCTCGGAGAGGATCACGGTGCGTCCGGGATTCAGCGCCAGGGCGGCCGCCAGCAGCTTGAATAGATTGACCGACGTGGAATCGGCGACGACCACCTCACTCGGCTCGGCGCCGATCAGCCTGGCGATCTTGCCACCGACCTTGCGCGGTAGATCGATCCAGGCGTGCTGGTTCCAACTCTGGATAAGGTCCTGGCCCCACTGCCTTGCGACTGTATCGTGCACGCGCTCGCGGCTTGCCGGTTGCAGAGGGCCGAGAGAGTTGCCGTCGAAATAGCGCAGATCGGGTGGCAGGTCGAAGTGTTCGCGAAGGGCTGCAAGGGGATCCTCCCGATCGCGCTGGACGACCTTCTCGCGGGTGACGGCGGCCTCAGTGTGCATCCCACCAACCTATGCATCCGGTCGACGAGGCGTCAAGCCTTCGACCAGGTCCGGGCCGGGTGTCCGTTGCCGGAGAATTTGCCCAATTCGTTTCCCGAGACAGCAAGGCCAGTCGGAGTGTGCCGGGTACTTCTTGGGCCAAAATCGATGAGGGGATACAAATATCGGCATGGCCGCAGGTGTGCTGAGGAGAGATGAGGCTGTTTTCTCGGCGCATAATCTCTGATCGGCTTGTATCTTCGAGGCCAATGTCGTGATAATGGCTGTCCATGCAAACAGTTGATCATGAGGTCGATCGGTGCCTGACGCTGCTCCGCGACAGGATTCGTGAACGTGGCTTCACCCAGCTCGAAGTCCAGGAAACCTTGAGCTGGGGTCGCAGCTACATTAGTCAGCTGCTGACCAAACAGAAGAAATTGCGCGTCGAGCAGGTTCTCCAGATTCTCGCCGTCATTGGAGTCGATCCGGCAGAGTTCTTCGCCGACCTCTACGGCAAACGACCGCGGTACTTCGCTCAGCCGATCCAGTCGGAGGCCAGTCGGCCGATCAGCCAGCTGCGCGAGGAGATCCAGACCGTCACCGAGCTACTGCTGGAAAAGAAGCTGATTACAGCCGAAGAGCTTTCCTCCGCGGTGGCGGCGGCCGTCCGGTCCGGCGACTGAGACGGTCTCTTCGAGCTCGGGAAGCCGACGGCCAATCGCTCCACGGCTACGCCATCTCGGGCGTGGCCGTGGTACGATGCCGGGGTTGTAGAACAGCTCACTCCAGGGTCGCCGCCGCCACCCGGCGGTAGGTCTCGACACAGCCTCGACACGGGGTCCGTTTCGACACAGGGGAAAACCGATGGCCGACAGCAATCGCCGATTCACCGATCAGTCCAACGCCTCGTCGACGGTGATCGGCAAGGGTATTCACGTCAAAGGCGAGATCATGGGCTCGGCCCCGATCGAAGTTTGGGGCGCGATCGAAGGCAAGGCGGGCACTGATGGACTGTTCTGGGTGCGCGAGGGTGGGCGAGTCGGTGGCGAGATCGCGGCGACCAATATCGTCGTCGAGGGCCATGTCAACGGCACCATCTCGGCCAAGGAGAAAGCCGAGCTGCGTGCCAGTTGTAAGGTCCAGGGCGATGTTACGGCGAAGAGCGTGGCGATCGCCGAAGGGTCCTTCTTCGAAGGTCAAGTCCACATGAGTGGCGGTGGCGGCAGCCCCAAGGGTAATGCGCCCACGTTCAAGGAAAAGCGCTCAGGCTGAGTCTGTATCGTCGGCAGACTGTGTACCGTTAGCAGACGCTGTATCGTCGGCAGACGCTGTACCGTCCAGCTCCGGCGTCGGCAGCGGCTCGGCGGTGAGGAGCTGGCGAGCTGCCTCGGCCTGCGCGTCAGGGACGAGGAATCGCACTTCGCCGGCAGGGTTGCCCATGATCGGCCCGAGCAGGTCTGAAGGGTAGAGGTTCATCATCGCCTCGCCTTCGGTTCGGAAGGGGATCTCGGCGCTCTGCAGGAGCGACTTGATCACCGGAATAACATCGACCTCTGAAGTCTCGAAGACCTTCACGTCGGGCTTTGCAACACTGTCTCTTGCATCACGGTCTGTTGCATCAGTGTCGTTTGTTTCGTCATCCATCGCGCCGCTCCTGTCGATCACCGAATAGCAGATTCGGCCTCATCCTATCTGACCGCGTAAGCGAGGCAGCCGGGCGCGCAAGCGGTCGCGGGTCAGCCCGAGCAGCGGCGCGCGGTCGACCAGCACGTCGAGGTCGACAGGATAGAGATTCTGCCGGTCGGCATCGCCGAAGCCGGCGACATCGAAGGGGGCGATGCGTCGCCGGGCCCAGCGGTGAAAATCCATCGGGGCGGCGCTCGTGCTCCTGGTGGCAGGATCTCTTGTGCCAGGAAGGGTCGTGCGGTCGCGCCGCAAACGATCCCGAGCGTCGCGAAAGAGTGTGCTGTGCGCCTCCGCCGCGGCGAGGAACGGTTGCCAGGCGTGGGGAAGATCGCCCTCGGGTGGATCGAGCAGCCGCTGGGTAGTCTCGGCGAAGCTCACCGTGGCGAAGTAGAGCAGGGTGACGGCGACGAAGCGATCGAAATCGTCCAAGGTGAGGTAGGCCGTCTCGATCAAGTGCTCGATCCGGTCGGCCTCAGCCGCCAGCAGGACCTCGTACTGTTGGGGGTCACCCGGACCGTCGGTGAGCAGAAGAGCCAGACGCTCGGCCGCCAGCAGGCTCCAAGCCATACCGGTGGAGAACATCGGATCGTAGAAGGCATAGGCATGGGGCAGCAGGAACCAACGCTCACCCGCCGCCCGATCGAGGCGATGTTGCAGGCGGGGAGTCCAGCGCAGCTCGGTGATCGGCCGGGCGTCGGCGAACTGCTGGGCGAGGCTAGGGTAGGCACCGAGCAACGAGCGCCAGGCCGTTGCGGGATCGTCCTGCAGCATCGGGTTGGGGAGGTCGGCCTCGTGGCGCAAGACGAGACCCGCCGAGACCGGGCCGTGGTCGAAGGGCAGGGCGTAGAGCCAGCCGATGTCGAGCAAGTGGTGCACGGCGGCACGCTCGTCCGGGTAAGGCCCCGGCTCCAGGTCGACGAGGTCCGCCAGGGGGTGGACCCGATCGAAATGGGCCGATAGGAGGCCGCTGGCGAAGGGGATGCGATCGTGGTGCTCGGCGATCCCTAGGCAGTGGGCGAGAAACCCGGCGGGGCCACTGCCATCCACCACCACCTCGGCGTTGAACCGCTGTCGCTGACCGCGACAGCGCGCTGCCAGGCGAACTCCACGATCCGAGATCTCAACACCCTCGACCAGGGTGTGATCGCGGTAGTCGACCCCTTCCGCCACCGCGCGGCGCACCAGGTGATGATCGACATCGTGACGCAGCCAGTGGGTATCGGCAATTTCGTCGTCCGGGCTGGCGGCGACCAGTAGCCGCGCTTCGTTGCGCGCTGAGTTGCGATAAGGCACGCCGCGTCGGTGATGGAAGAAGGTGAAGCCGCGCTTCAGTCCCCGCCGTAGCTGCGGCAGATGCCGCAGCCAGCGGCCGTGGCTCGAGAGGTGCCGTAAGTCTGGCAGGTCGTAGCTCGCTGCGAGGCGCTCGAGCGCTAGGTTGGCCAGCGGGGTGGTCGACTCGCCGAGGGCGAAGCGCGGGTGCTGGCCACGTTCCAGGAGCAGCACCCGGCGCCCACGACGGTTCAGCGCTCGGGCCAGAATCGAGCCGGCGAATCCGGAGCCGACGATGGCCACGTCGTGGTGAGTCACCCAGTAATTTTAGCGCAGTGCGTCGGGCCGGCCATGGGCCGGCCTGGAAGCCGCGCTAGAAGGCCTGGGCCAGAGAGCAGCCGACCGCGGTCCACGGATGGGCCGCAGCGCAGCCCAGCACGCCAGCTCCGGCGCACCCTTGGGTGCCGATGTTTCCACCGTGGTACCACTGGAAGTTGTCGCAGTTGCCATCGTTGTGCGACCCGCCACACATGACGACCACCTCTTTGAAACAACTGAGGAACGTCGCTCGGGTGAGCGCGACCTGCGGCAGGTTGAGGCCCGGGAAGAGGGTTCCGATCTGCTCATAGAGGGCCAGACTCTCATCCCGCGTCGCTGGCTTGCCGTCGATCATGTAGCTGACGGATTGGGAGCTGCCGCCGAAATCGCTCAAGATCAGGAAGTGGAGCGTGGTGCTCAGATCGCGGGTCGCGACCCGAACCTCATATTGGAGAACGCTGGGGCCGGGCCGGCCCGATTTAACCTGGCTGGTGGAGTAGCTACTGACCAGCGACAACGAGCCGCGCTTCGAAGTGGCTTCGATCAACTGACACCTCTGCCCCAGATCGCAGCGACTGATCTCGACTTTGAGCGGCTGGCTCTCCTGGATTTTGGCGAAGGCGGGCGCAGCCGCTAGCGTGCATACGATCAGAGCTGCGGTCACAAAGCGGTAGGTGGTCGATGCGGGGAAGAAATTCATTCGCGGACTCCTGTCGTTGCGTTGAGTCACCGCCAGGCCCGAAACATCGAGGCCCGCGGTGACCTTGAGCGAGGGCGACGTCGCCCTCCTTAACGACGCTTATCGCAGAGGGGAGTGAAACTCCCTCATCACGGATGGAGATCAACAGTGACCTACCCATCGCTATCCCGGGATTGAAATCCCGGGCTACGATCTTTGGTCCCTCCGGGACCTGAGCACCGTAGGTGCGAGAGTGCGTAGCCTAGGATTTCAATCCCAGGCGGACTAGCCGCAGGTACTACAAGCCACCGCAGGCTCCAGCCGCCCACTGCGGTTGACTCGCTCCAGTCGCTCGATGCGCTCGTCGCTGCAGACGTTGCAGTCGGCGAATTGCTGGAGATCCCAGGTGTCGACGGTGACGACGCGGCCGCTTGTAGCCGCGTGATCGATCACACCCTCGATCGCCTGCTCGATCTCCCCGAGGGTCGGCGGTTGGAAGAGGCCGGCGTTCTGCAGGCGCTCTATCTCGCCATTACCCCCGCGCACCGGCACCAGGGCGACGTGCTCGGCGCCGTGGTCGAAGGCGAAGCGTACCGTGCGGTCCACCCACTCGGCCCGCTCCGCCGTGGGAACGAACGGGGCGCCGACCAGCACGAAAGCGCGCCAGGTGACACCGTTCTTGGCCAGCCACTCGGCCGCGGCGCGGTAGTCGTCCGGTACGGCCTGTTTGCCGAGACGGGAGACGGCCTCTGGGTGGATCGTCTCGAGCCCCATCGCCACCTGCAACCGACCGGCGAGGCGAGCAGCGAAGTCGCTGCAACGCCGCTGCCGCACCAGCCGTGGATGGCACTCGACGATCACCTGGTCGAAGCGCTCAATGAGGCGCAGGATCTCCGGGTCGTCGGCCGCCGGCACGGCGCCTTGATCGAAGAAATTGCTGGCGTTGAAGAGCTTGATCTGGGCGTCGTCCCGCAGCTCACCTTCGAAACGACGCAGGGCCTCGTCGATCTGCGCTGGGATCGCCCCGACGGGGGTCGGCTCGTCGGTGGTGAAGTGCCACAGATCGCAGAAGACGCAGGTGAAAGGACACTCCCGCCCGGTGAGGAAGACCGTCAGCACCTGGGCCTGACGGCCATCGCCCTGGCGCTCCTCTTCGAGCAGGACGTCGATTGGACGCCAGGGATCGAGGGCCGGCTTGGCCGGCCGCAAAGCACGAATACGCTGGCTGCGGGCGCGCTCAGCCCGCATGCAGCTGCAGGAAGTGCCGCCGATAGACCGACTGCGGCGTGGCGAAGCGCTGCTCGACCACGTCGTCCGCCACCGCGCCGTGCTGGAACCGGCACTTGGGGAATACCGGCATCTCGATGCCGGTGAGCCGGGTGATACCGCGGCGCAGGATCTCGCCCTTGAGGGCGTAGAGCTTGCCATGATCGCCGCCGGTGAGCTCGGCGAAGGGAATGGCCTCCGCTTCACGGATCACCGCCGGGCGGGTGAAGGGGCTGAAGCCGACGAAACCGAGGCGCTGCGCCGGAGCAAAGGTGCGCACGCAGCCGCGGCTGAAGCCACCGGAGAAGGTCAGGCTGTGCTTGATCGCGTCGACGCCCCAACCCTCCTGGTAGAGCATCGAGTTGTTGACCACGCTGCGGATGGTGAGCTCGGGATTCTCCTCGATCGGGTAATCCTTCAGGTTCTCGTCGCCGCCGTCGCCATCGGCCAAATGGCGCCACTGGGGATAGCGCCGGCGGATGCCCGTCAGCAGGGCCAGGCCAACCGTCGCACACTCGACATCGAGCGGCTTGTAATCCTCGATCACCTCGACGGCGGCCAGTGGATCGAGCTCCGAGGAGGCGGCTTCGATCGTCTCGCCGAGCATCTCGAGATCGGTGCGGCGCAGGAACTCCCGCGCCTGGGTGGCGTCGCGTCCCGCCCCGTCGACCGCCAGAGTGAAGGCCTTGAGCCGCGCCGGCGACTGGCCGAGCTCGAGGAGCTGGTGGTAGATCGCCAGCAGCGTGGCACCCGAGTCGGCGCCGCCGGAGAATAGGACTCCGATCGGCTCGGTCGGGTCCAACGCCTCGAGCCAGGTCCGCACCTCGCCGAGCAGCGCCTGGGCGTAGCGCTCGCCGATCACATCGAGGTCGGCGGGCAGGGTAGCGCGCGGCGGGTCAAAGAATCGGCGGTAGACCGGATTCGGATCGGGGCAGCCGATCAGTCGTAGGGTGGTGACGTGGTGGGCCGGGATCATCCGGGTGTAGGTCGGGTGAAACTGGTCTTCGTAGCCGTGCTCCTCGAGGCATTTGCGGATCGCGTCGATCCGGTCGGCGACGACCAGCATCGGGCCGGCCTTCTCCTTGGCCAGGAAGTAGCGCAGCGGTCGGTCGAGGCTGCGGGCCATACGCACCTTCTCGCCGTCCCGGGCTAGCAGGGCGAACGAGCCCTGGATCCCGAGAACGTCCTCGGCCTCGTCGCTGAGCAGCCGTCGCTCGGCTTCGGCCAGGTCCATGTGGAGGATCTGCTGACTCTCGGGATCGATCAGGTTGATGACGCGGGCCAGAGGCTGCTGCATGGCTGAATCTCCTCGTGGGGTCGGTGGCGGGCCACAGGGGTAGGTGGCCCGCGAAGGGTGGACGGTGAAATTATAATGCTCCACACACCCTCCGTCTGTCGTCTGATCACGTGGGTTCTGCTCTCCACCAACCCAAGGAAACTGGCTGATGCGATGCGCTCCAACCGTCTGGATGCTACTCCTCTCTTTTCTTCTCATCGCGGCTCCCGGGCCGTCGGCCGCCGAAGGGGCCGGCGAGCGCCTCGGTGACGACGTCGTACCGACTTCCCAGACAATCCAACTCGAGATCGACGCCCGCGGCGACGATTACCGCGGCTCGGTGCGCATCGAGCTCGACGTCCAGCGCGCAGTCGACACCTTCCGCTTCCATGCCGAAGGTTTGACCCTCGAGCGCGTCACCCTCAGCGGAGCCTCCGGTGCGGTCGCCGTGCGCCACGCGGCGGAGAGTGACGAGATCGTCCGCCTCACCGCCGAGGCACCGCTGACTCCGGGCGCCTACGCCCTGGAGATCGACTTCAGCAACGTCTTCGATACCCAGGCCGTCAGCCTCTACCGCATGGAGCAGGACGGCGTCGGCTACGTCTTCACCCAATTCCAGGCCGACGACGCCCGCGAGGCCTTCCCTTGTTGGGACGAGCCGATCTTCAAGATTCCCTTCCAGATGACCCTCAAGGTGCCGGCGGAGCACCTGGCGGTGACCAATACACCGATCGAAGAAGAAGCCGAAGCCGACGGTTGGCGCACGGTCCGCTTCAGGCAGACGAAACCACTGCCGAGCTACCTGCTGGCGATCGCCGCGGGGCCGCTCGAGACCGTGGCGATGCCCGGGCTCGGCGTCCCCGGCCGCTTGATCACGGTGCGCGGGCAAAGCCACCTGACCGGGCTGGCGGCGCAGATGACCCCACCGATCCTGAAAGCCATGGAGAAGTACTTCGAGCGGCCCTACCCCTACGCCAAGCTCGATTTCCTCGCCCTGCCCGAGTTCTGGCCGGGGGCGATGGAGAACGCCGGCGCGGTGACCTATGCCGATCGCATCCTCCTCGCCGACGCGGCGACGGCCTCGGTCAGCCAGCGCCGGCGCATGGCCCGAGTCATCGCCCACGAGCTGGCCCACATGTGGTTCGGCGATCTGGTGACCTTGGCCTGGTGGGACGATCTATGGCTCAACGAGTCCTTCGCCACCTGGATGGGCGACAAGATCGTCGACGAGGTCTTCCCCCAATTCGCTACCTCGGTCGCAGCGGCGCAAGACACCCAGGGCGTATTGGGCCAAGACGCCCGGGCGACCACCAAGGCGATACGCAAGCCGGTGCGCTCGGCGAGAGACCTGGCCGAGGGGATCGGGCTGGCTTACCAGAAAGGCAGGGCCGTGCTCGGCATGTTCGAGCAGTGGCTCGGGCCCGAGACCTTCCGACGCGGGGTGATCGAGTACATCAATCGCCACGCGTGGGGCAACGCGGTGGCGGCCGACCTCTGGCAGGCTCTGGACAAGGCCTCCGGCAAGAAGGCCGCCAGCGCCATGGCGACCTTCATCGAGCAGCCCGGATTTCCCCTGATCGACCTGCGGATGCAAGACGACGGCAAGCTCGTGCTGCACCAGGAGCGCTTCCGCAACCACGGCTCGGAGTCGGCCGACATTAGCTGGCGTATCCCGGTGTCGCTGAAGATCTCCAACGGCGGCGCGGTGGTCGAGAAGACAGTGCTGGTCGATGCCACCACGTACATCCTGGAGCTGGGTGACGAATCGCCAGCCTGGATCTTCCCTAATGCGGCGGCCAACGGCTACTACCGCTGGCGCATGCCGCCCGAGCCGCTGCGTGCCCTGGCGAAGAACGCCAGCCAGGCCCTCACCCCGCGCGAGAGAGTCGAGCTGATCGGTAACGTCTCGGCCCTGCTCGGCGCCGGCACGCTGGCCGGTGACCAATACCTCGGTGTGCTGGCGGATCTGGCCGATGATCCCGATCCCCTGGTCATCCGAGCCCTGGTCGAAGCTCTGGAGTCGGTCAAGATGGCCTTCGTGCCGGCCGACCTCGAAGAGGCTTTCGCTGCCTACGTGCGGCGCACCCTCGGTCCGGCGATGGAGCGTTTCGGTCTGCAGAAGACCGATGGCGAGGCCGAGGCCGTGTCGCTGGTGCGGCCGACCCTTTACACCTGGCTCGGTCGCGAAGGGCGCGACGCCAACGTGCTGGCCGCGTCCCAGAGCCTGGCCCAGACCTACCTCGAGGGTGGCGAGGTCGACTCCGCCCTCGCTGGCGTCGCCCTGCAGCTCGCTGCGCGCCGCGGGGATCGCAAACTGTTCGACACCTACACCCAGCGGTTGGAGTCGGCCGAGTCGCCGGCAGAGCGGCAGCGCTTCCTCGGTGCCATCGGTCACTTCACTGGCAGCGAGCTGCAGAAGGCTGCCTTGAGCTACTCACTCCAAGGCCCGCTACGCCCAAACGAGCTCTTCACGCCGACCCGCGGCGTCGCCACCACCGTCGCCGGCCGGGACCTGGCCTACCTCTGGCTGACCGAGAACTACGGCGCCGTCATACAGCGCGTACCACCGATGTTCGCCGCCTTCCTGCCCTTCTTCGCCGACGGCTGCTCCGCCGAGCGAATCGAGAAAGCCAAAGTCTTCTTCGCCCAGCCCGACCACGGCGGCGAGCCCGCCGCCAAGCAACTCGCCCAGGTC
>JBCCGX010000088.1:0-15618 GCA_039029035.1 Acidobacteriota bacterium
GCGAGTGAAGCGCTCCTGCAGGGGGTCGAAACGATTGAGCCCGCCGCCTCGGGTGCCGAACCACAGCATGCCGTCGCGACTCTCGAGGATTCGCATGACCTCGTCGATCGACAGCGACTCCGGGTCATCGGGATCGTGCGAGTAGGTGCGGAACTGGTAACCGTCGTAGCGTTGGAGCTCGTTCGACGTGGCGAGCCAGAGAAAGCCGCGGGCGTCTTGGTGGATGTCCCAGACCGTGCTGTGTGACAGCCCGTCCTCCACCCCGAGGTGCGTGAGCTGGTCGAGCCGTGGCGGCTCTGCGCTCGCCAGCTGGCCGAAGACCAGCGCGATCGAGAGACAGAGACACCGCACACGCCTGGCGGCGGGCACACTGGGAGGGCGGTAGACGTTCATGGATCACCGGCGCTCCGGCCACTCGGGCCCGAGCTCGTGAAGGCTCACGCTGCAGGGAGCTTGGCCCGCGGATTCTACTCAAGCCAACACTCTGCGCACTCTACAAGGCGTTTCTTGTGCGAGAAGCTCGATTTCTCTGGAGTACTTTTCCGCTCCTGAGCTTTACAGCCGGTGCCGGGCCCGCGCCCTGTGGATCTTGGGGAACGCCCCAGAGACTCCTAAAGTTTTGCGAGCTGCGGGTCAGTGGGGCAGGGCCGCCACCCGGTCTGTCGCAACGGCGGGAAGTGCCGACGACTCGACCGGCAAGGTGCTGAGCAGACCGATGGTCGCCCAGCCGGTGCCCCAGTAGATGCCGGTCGGTGTCGGACCGTGCTCTTGGCGCAGGGTGCTGCGGACGCTCCAGGAGCCGTCGTCCTGCTGGTTGTCGAGGAGGAAGGTGCGGGCGCGCTCGATAGCCGCCGCGTCGTCCTGCCGCGGCAGCTGTTGCAGGGTGTAGAGGCTCTGGCCGGTGGCGAAGGCGTCGGAGGTTCCACCGCGCAGCCAGCCCCAACCACCGTCGGCGTTTTGTTGGGCGAGCAAGGCCTGGCGCAGCTCGGCGGTGCGCTGCGGATCGCCGAATCGGTGGGCGTAGAGCAACCGGACCGCCAGCCATTCGAGGCTTTCGCCGCCGCTGGTGTCTTGTAGCCACTCGTCGAGCTGCCGGCGGGCTGCGGCGACGGTTTCCGTCGAGTCGTCGTAGGACGCCAGGGCGAGGGTCGCCCAGGCGGTCGACACGCGGTGGGTCTCGCTGACCGGGCGACGCTGTTGCGGCAGCTGGCCGCCGGCTTGCCAGGAGCCGTCGTCCTGCTGGCCGGCGGCGACGATCTCGGCCAGCGCTTCGAGCTCACTGGCCTGCGCTGGCGGGAGAGCCTGCGGCCGGCCGAGAATCATCTGGGCGATGCCATCGGCGTTGAGGACTCCGGCGGTCTTCGATTCGTCGAGCACGAAGCGTGTCCACTCGTCGAGCTTGACTTTATCCACCGCCAAGCCGCGGTCGGCGGCGGCATGGTGACTCCAGAACATCACCGGGACCTGATGGCAGCTCGAGCAACCATGCGTCTCGATCCACGCCACACCGTATTCTTCGAGGTAGGGCAGGCTGCGTTCGATGGCGAGGCGAACGGTGTCGTTGCGGTCGTTGGAGAGCTCGTGTGTCAGCGGATCCTGCACCATCGCAACGACCGGTTGAATCGTTGGCTCCGGGGCGGCAGCCGGCGCCTGCACGTCGGCAGCCAGCGCCTGCACAGCGGTAGCCGGCTCAGTGCCGAGGCGGTCGTCGGTCAGTCGCAAACACCCCGTCCCGAGCAGCAAGCAAGGTATGGCGATCAGGAGAGGCTGGGCTGTTCTCATGACGACCTCCGAATCGTTGATCAGGTGCAAGAGTGACCGAGCTCCGACGAGTCTTACCCTCAGGATACGGAGAAAGGGTTCGCAGTTCCGGGGGGAGAGGCTCATCGATACAGGCTTTTTACAGTCGAGCGTCTCGCGAGGTCGTCTCACTTTGTCTCAGCAGAGAGTCTCAATTTGTCTCGCTGTCTCAGTTGAGACAGCCGGATTTCTGTGGTGACCGGCCACTAGAGGCTATTCGCAACGATTCCAAGCGTGGCAGGCAGCTTGCTAGTTGGCCAGCAAGGCCATGCGATTTCGAGGATTCTTCAATTCTGAGCTGCGATCCGGTCAAGTCTCACTGCGCCGGGCTCTCGGAGTGCCCTTCGTCGTCCTGTTGGCGCTGGTCGCCGCCACCGGTGCGTTGTCGGTCCGCTATGGCCGGCAGGCAGTCGACGAGGTCAGCCGTGAGCTGCGGGTCGAGCTGACTCGCCACACGCGCGACTTTCTGCTCGACTATCTCGCCACACCGCATCGGATCAATCGCGCCAATGCCCTGGCCCTCGGCCTGGGAGAGCTCGATCCGCGCGATCCACAAGCCTTGGAGCGACGTTTCTATCGCCAGCTCGACGAGCATACGAGCTTCATCTTCTTCGGTACGCCCCACGGCGGCCTGGCGAGCGCCGGCCGTCGTGGCGACGGCACGCCGGTGGTCGCCGCCACCGATCTGGATCCGGCCCTCGGCCTGGTTCGCGGCACCCACCACGAATATGTCGCGGATCGCCACGGGCGTCGCCTCGAGCCCTTTGCCAGCAGCCCCGGCTTCGATGCCAGCGAGCGTCCCTGGTACCGGTCGGCCGTCGAGCAAGGGCGGCCGGTGTGGAGTCCGATCTACCCGCTCTTCGTGGAACAGAAGAGCCTGGCCATCGCCGCCAGCCAGCCGGTGTGGAGCGAGGCGGGCGAGCTACTTGGCGCCGTCGGCGTCGACCTGCGCCTGAGCGGTATCAGCGACTTTCTTGCCAGCCACGAGGTTGGCAAGACCGGTGAGAGCTTCATCGTGGATCGCCAGGGGCAGCTGGTTGCTACCTCGAGTCGTGAGGACTCGCCGGCGCGCGACGACGAAGCCGGCCGTCGGCGGGCCGAGGACTCGCAGATCGTGCTCGTCGCTGCGGCTGCCGGAGCCTTGACCGAGGATATCGGCAACCTGCAGTGGATCCGCGACGAGCTGCAGCTCGACTTCGAGCTCGAAGGCGAGCGCCAGTTCGTCCAGGTCACGCCCCTGGGCGACCCTTGGGGGCTCGATTGGTTGATCGTCACCGTGGTGCCGAGGGCCGATTTCATGACCCCCCTCGAGGTCAGCAAGCGGCGGACGATCGCCCTTTGCCTGGTAGCGCTGCTGATCGCCACTCTTTTCGGTCTGCAGACGTCGCGGTGGATCGCCCAGCCGATTCTGCACCTCAGCGATGCGGCCAAGACGGTCGCCGATGGCTGGCTGGCGCAACGCCTCGAAGTCCGCGGGGTGCGAGAGCTGCGCGACCTGTCGCGATCCTTCAATCGCATGACCGGGCAGCTCAGGCAAGCCTTCGACGAGCTCGAGACGCGGGTGCAGGAGCGCACTGCCGAGCTCGAAGAGGCGAAGGAAGCCGCGGTGGCGGGGAGTCGCGCCAAGAGCCAATTCCTGGCCAATCTCAGTCATGAGATCCGCACCCCGCTGGCGGCAATCCTGGGCTATGCTGATCTGCTCCACGCCGACGCCTGCCCAACAGGGGCGAACGGCGCCTCCCAGGCCGAGGCAGCACTCTACTTGAGCGCAATTCGGCACCAAGGGAGCCACCTCGATCAGCTGCTGCGCGACCTGCTCGATTTGAGTCGCATCGAAGCCGGGCGCCTGGAGCTGGATCCACAGCCCTGCGAGCTGGCCGCCCTGCTCGACGAGCTGGTCGCCGTCTTCGAGCCTCAGGCCCGCGAGCGCGGTTTGAGCCTGTCGATCGAGACCGCCACCTGGCTGCCCTGGCAGTTCGTCGCCGATGCGGTCCGTGTGCGGCAGATCCTCTCCAACCTGCTGTCCAACGCGATCAAGTACACCGAAGAGGGCCGCATCGTGCTGCGCGTCGGCAGCGCCCACCCCAGAGAACCGTCGGATTCCAGGCCGGCAGACCGTCCTCGGCCGGCCGAGAGCGAGCTCAGCTTGGTGGTCTCGGACACCGGCGTCGGCATCAGCGCGGCGGATCAAAAACGCCTCTTCCACCGCTTCACCCAGCTCGAGCGACCGTCACCGGCGCCCGTCGAGCGCTCGGCGACGGGCCCCACTCCGACCGGCACCCGGCGCCCCCAAGGCTTCGGTCTCGGTCTCGCCATCACCCGGCAGTTGGCCGAGTTGATGGGCGGCACGGTGAGCTTGCAGAGCGCCTTGGGGAGTGGGTCGAGCTTTCGTGTCGACCTGCCACTTCGGGGCTGTGAGGGCTGGGCACGGCGCGACTGGGTGGCGCCGCAGACCGCCGGTATTTTCCTGCCCGAGCTGCAGCCCTTGAGCGGTCGAGTCCTCATCGCCGAGGACTCGCGCTCTCTGCAACTCTTGTGCGAGCGCATGCTGGAGCGCTGGGGCTTGGTCTGCGAAACCGCCGACCACGGCCGCGAGGCGGTGGAGTGCGTCCGACAAGGGTCGTTCGACATCATTCTCATGGACTGGCAGATGCCCGAGATGGATGGCCTGGAGGCGACCCGCGAGCTGCGTCGCCTGGGCTGCTGTACGCCGATCGTGGCGCTGACCGCTGCAGCGATGTTCGGCGATCGAGAGCGCTGCTTGCAGGCGGGCTGCGACCGCTACCTGGTGAAGCCGATCGACTTCAAAGAGCTCCATCGGCTGCTCGGCAAGATCCTCGGCCAGCTCGACAACACCACTCAGATCCTCTTACCGCGGTCGGCGACACCCCCGCCGGAGATCCTCGATCGACCGCCGCAGGAGGGGCCCTCGGCCTTCGAACGTCAGGCGCTACCGTTGGCTGAGCTGAAAGCATCGCCTAAGGAAGGCCGCAAGGCGGCAGCGGACGCTGGGAGCGGCGAGCTGGTTCTCGACGAAGACGACGAGCTAGCGGCTCTGGTGCGTGGCTTCGTCAAGACTTTGCCCGAGAAGATCACCCGCTTGCGTCGGACCTTGGCGGCGGGTGATTGGACGGTCTTCGACGCCCTGGTGCACAAATTGGTGGGCACCGCCGGAACCTATGGCCTGACTGAGATCTTCCTCGCCGCCGAGACGCTGGAGGACGATGGTCGCGAGCGCGAGGCCGGCCGGGCCAGGCGCTCGCTCGAACGATTGACCAAGGCGGTGGAGCGCGCTGTCGCCTGGGCGAGCGAGGGCCACCGGCCCTCGCCATCACCCCCGATTTGTCAACCATGACCCCGCGACCGTTTATCCGCAGAGGAGGCTAGAGCAGTGGATGACCGATCTTTGATCCTCACTGTCGACGACGACCCCGACCTCAGCGCCATCATCCATCTCCACCTGCGGCGGTGGGGCTATGCCGTGGCCGGTGCTGGCAGCGCCGCCGAGCTGCGCGCCTTTCTCGATGCCCGGCGCCCAGAGAACGGCCGCCTCGGTGAGCCACTGCCGGCGGCGATGCTGATGGACGTTCACCTCGGCGACGCCAACGGCTCGGATCTCGTGGCCGAGGTCCGGCGCCGACATCCCGGCATCCCGGTGATCATGATCACCCGTGACGACGAGGCCAAGGTCGCGGTCCGTTGTATGAAAGGCGGGGCCACGGACTACATCCTCAAGCCGCTGGACTTCGGTCATTTGCGCACCGTATTGGATGGGGTGGTCGAGCCGCCGAATTTGGACTACCACGGCTTGATCGGCCAGAGCCCGCTGATGTGCCAGCTTTACGAGGTCGTCGACAACGCCGCCCCCACCGATGTCTCGGCCCTGATCCTCGGTGAGACCGGTACCGGCAAGGAGTTGGTCGCTCGGGCCATGCACCAGGCCAGCCGGCGACGCAATGGGCCTTTCATCCCGGTCAACGCCGCGTCGATTCCGCGCGAGCTGATCGAGAGCTCGCTCTTCGGCCACGCCAGGGGTGCCTTCACCGGGGCCCACCAGGCGACGGTCGGCTATTGCGAGCAGGCCGACGGCGGCACGCTCTTCTTGGATGAGATCGGCGAGATGGACTTCGACGTCCAAGCCAAGCTCCTGCGCTTCTTACAGGACCATGTCGTCCAGCCGGTGGGCTCGAGCCGCACCCGGCAGGTCGACGTTCGAGTCCTGGCGGCGACCAACGTCGACCCGAAGCAGAAAATCGCCGAGCGCCGGCTGCGGGAGGATCTCTACTATCGGCTGCGAGTGATTTGCCTTCAGCTGCCACCCCTGCGCCAGCGGCAAGACGATATCGAGCGCCTGGCACTGCACTTCCTGCAGCGCTCGTCGGCGCGCCACCGGAGGTCGTTTACGCGCATCGCCCACGACGCCCTGCGTGCCCTCATGCGATACCCCTGGCCGGGCAACGTCCGCGAGCTGGAGAATGCCATCGAATCCGCCGTGGTGATGCATTACGGCGACGCATTGACCGCTGACATGCTGCCGGCGGAGGTTCTTGGCAACGGCTGCTCTTCATTCAGCGCCACGGCTGCACCGGTGCCAGTACCGATCCTGAGCGCCCGTCAGCAAGCTGAAAAGGAGGCCTTGGTCGCCGCCTGCGAGCGCTCCGGCTGGCGTCCCGAGTCCGCGGCGCGCGAGCTCGGCATCAGCCGGGCGACGATCTATCGGCGGCTCAAGAAGTACGGTTTGGCGGGCGGCTGAGCTCGTCGAGCCGATCGGCGAGATCTTCACCCGCTTTGCGTAGGCGCTCCGCCGTGGCGGCCTTGCTGTCCTCGACCGACTCGCCCGGCTGCATCAGCGATACGGCTTGAGTCACCCCGAGGAGCTGTGGCGCATCGAAGTCTTCCGCGATAGAGCCTGAAACGAGAGCGCACGGCACCGAGAGATCGCGCGCCAACTCGGCGACACCCTGGCAGACCTTCTGGTGCAGGGTCTGGTGATCCGTGCGGCCTTCGCCGGTGATGACGAGATCCGCCGAGGCGATCTTCTCCCGCAGACCGATACGCGATCGGATCAGCTCGAATCCGCGGCGTAAGTCGGCACCGGCGAAGTACGATAGACCAGCGGCCAGACCACCAGCGGCGCCGCCGTGTGGCATCCCCGCCAGATCAACGCCGAATTGATCGTGGACGACCCGCGCCAACTGTTGCAAGCCCAAGGCCAGACCTGCGATATCTACTTTGCCGGGTTGCCCTTTCTGTTCCGCGTAGACTTCAGCTGCTCCGTTGGCGCCCACCAGCGGGTTGTCGACATCACAGGCGACTTGGACCCGGATCTTCTGCAGAGCTTGCCAATGGTGCCGGTTGGCCGGAGCCGGACCGGCGATCCGGGCTAGCCGCGCCAGCGCCAAGCCGCCTTCCGGCAGGTCGCGGCCTTGCTCATCGAGGAATCGAAAGCCGAGGGCGCGCGCCAGCCCCGTGCCGCCGTCGACGGTCGCACTCCCACCCACAGCGACGATGATGTGCCGAACGCCACGGCCTACGGCATGCCGCAGCAGCTCACCGACCCCACGCGTCGTCGCCACGTGAGGATCCCTCTGCGTCGGAGGAATCAACTGTAGCCCACAAGCGCGGGCCGATTCGATGACCGCCAGGTGGCCGTCAGTGGCAAGAAGGTAGTCGACCCGAACCCGGTCGCGGTGTGCACCCAAGGGGTGGCTGACGTCTAAGGAGATTATCGAACCTTCAGCGGACGGGTTGAGGGCGTTCAGAGAGCCCTCGCCGCCGTCGGCCATCGGGGCAGCAAGGACCTCCACATCCGGCCGTCGATTCTCGATGCCTCGCCTCAGAGCTCGGCAAACATCAGCGGCTGAAAGGCATTCCTTGAACGAATCCGGAGCGAGGATGATCCGCGGTGACTTCTGTGCCTGACAACCCTTACTAGTCATCCGGTAAATGGTATCTGGGCCTCGGTCGGTGCTCCGTAGGGGCGAACGGTGGGCCGAGTTGAGGCAAATTGAAAGGCCGTGCAGAGAGCTTCCTGGCAGGTGTTTTTAGAGCCATAGGGCTTGTTGCTCTGGTTGTCTGACCCACACAGCGAGACTATACTCGTGCTATGAATGTTGCTCTGTCTCCAGATCTCGTGGCACTCATCGACACCAAGGTGGATAGTGGGCGCTACCAGTCCGCAAGCGAAGTCGTGACCGACGCCCTCCGTTTGCTGGACGAATGGGATCGGATGCAACAAGCGCGGCAGGCCGAGTTGCAGAGGGATGTTCGTCGAGGCCTCGAGCAACTGGATCGTGGCGAATCGGCGCCGCTCGATATGGAAGCCATCAAGGCGAAAGCCCGTATGCAGCTCCGTTAGCGTGGGCTTCCCATGGCCGACGTGCTGAGGTCTAATCTGGCGGAGCTGGATCTGCTCGAGATCTGGGCCTACATCGCTGAAGACAGCGCGAGAAATGCAGATCGGTTTCTCGATCTCTTGGATCAGAAGTGCAGGACTTTGGCCTCGGCGCCTGGAATCGGCCGCTCGAGAGAGGATCTTGCGCCCAGACTCCGTTCTCTTGCGGTGCAGCGCTACGTTATTTTTTACCGGCCGATCGAAGGCGGGATCGAGGTCGCTCGGGTTCTCAGCGCCTATCGTGATGTCCAGCGAGCCTTCGGAAGAGGTTGAGTCGCCTCGGAAGCTGCCACCAAGATTTAGCACCCAGCGTCAAGTCCCATCCGCCTCGCCGTGGCATGCTTGCCCGTGAGGTCGGACATGACGCAGATTGAGCCCGCCAAGAAGCCTTCCACCCACAGCGACTACGCTGAGCGCATTCTGCGTGTGCTGAGCCACGTCCAGAGCCATCTCGACGAGGCGATCGGCCCGGCGGATCTGGCGCGGGTGGCGGGCTTTTCGCCGCATCATTTCCATCGCATCTTCCGCGGCATGGTCGGCGAGTCGGTGATGGGGCACGTGCGGCGTTTGCGGCTGGAACGCGCGGCCTGGCGACTGAAGTTCAGTGAGCATCCGGTGACCCGCCTGGCGTTCGACGCCGGCTACGAGACCCACGAGTCGTTTACCCGTGCCTTCAAGGAACGCTTCGGCGCTGCGCCAAGGGATTTCCGCGCGCAGCACCGACGGCTCGACTTTCCCGCCGCGCCAACCGGCGTGCACTACCACCCGCGCGGCGAGATCCAGGGCTTTGATCGGCCCATGACGGAGCACGGCTCACCGGATGGGGCCGGGCGTATCGGTATCGACCATTGGTCGGCGCGCGAGGTGGCCTACGTGCGACACGTCGGGCCCTACAACGAAGTCGGTCAGGCCTGGGACAAGCTCTCCACCTGGGCGGCGGCGCAAGGACTGTTCGGCCCGGGGGCGGCGATGCTCGGGCTGTGCTACGACGACCCCGAGGTAACGGCTGCTGAGCGCATCCGCTACGACGCTTGTCTGGAAGTCACCGTGGGCTTCGAGGCCCGCGGCGAGATCGGCCGCCGTCAGGTGCCTGGCGGCGAGTACGCTGTGGCGCGCCATACCGGACCGTACGATCAACTGGCCTCGACCTACGTCGAGTTGCTCGGCCGCTGGTTACCGGCCTCCGGTCGTGCGCCTGAGGCTCTGCCGACGGTCGAGGTCTACTGGAACGATCCCGACGCGACGCCAGCCGAGGAGCTCGAGACCGATCTCGGCATCTTGCTGAAGCCACAGACCTGAACAGCCCAACGCCCGAGGAGCCAACCGCATGAGCACCAAAATCGATCTGTTCAAAGCCCACAAGGCCGACTATGTCGCCCGCAAGAAGCCATGCTTGGTGGAGATCGCCGCGGCACCCTATCTGTCGGTGGCGGGGCAGGGGGAGCCGGGCGGCGAGGCCTTCCAGAACCGCGTGGCTATCCTGATGCCAGTCGCCTATACGCTGAAGTTCGACAGCAAAGCCGCGGGGCAGGACTACGTCGTCTGTAAGCTCGAGGGCATCTGGTACGGCGAAGACGGTGCCAGCCTCGACGACACCCCGCAGGAGGCATGGCGCTGGCGCTTGCTGATCCGCGTGCCGGGCTTCATCACCGCGGCACAGGTCGCCGCGGCGGCGGAGAAGGTCGCCACGAAACAGGGGAAAGACGAGGTCCGCTATGTCGGCTTCGAAACCTTGGAGGAGGGGCTTTGTGTGCAGATGCTGCACGTCGGCCCCTATGACCAAGAGCCCGAGACCGTCGCCGCGATGCGGGCCTTCGCCGAAGCCGAGGGCCTCACCCTCGCGGGCCCCCACCACGAGATCTACCTGTCCGATCCGCGGCGCGTCGAGCCGGCTCGCCTGAAGACGATCTTGCGCTGGCCGGTTCGGTCGTAGGCCGTATCGGCCCGGTACGGTATAGTGGCGGATCGGGTGCCGGAGAGATCCGATCCATCGATGAAGACTCTGAGATTGCAAGCGCTTGTCGCCGCTCTGGCCTTTGTCCTGGCGGGCTGTGGCCAGGCCCGAGATTGGAGCGCGGCCCGCAGGGACGGCTCCATCGCAGCCTACGAGCGCTATCTGGAGTTGCATCCCGAAGGCCGATTTGCTGCCGAAGCCCAGGCGATCCTGGCTGAGAAGGTGGAAGCGTTAGCCTGGCAGCGCGCTCAGCGTCAAGACTCCGTCAGCGCATATCGTGCCTATCTCGAAGCCTATCCCGAGGGACGCTTCGTCGCCGAATCGTGGGAGGGTCTGAGCCGGGTCTGGCGCCAGAAGGCCCTGGCCAGGAGTCTGAATGCTGAGTCGGCGGGGGAGGCCGGTAGCGGCTTCTTTCAGAACTTGAGTGAGCCGCGTGCCGCCGAGAACCACCTTTGCCCCTATGGACACGAAGACGTCGCCTGGGTGCCGATCCGCTATGGTCTGTTTTCGGCCGAGGAAACCGCGGCGGAAACTCGGCAGGCGATCTATGCCGGCTGTGTCCAGTTGGGTCACTCGCCCACCGCGGCCTTGGTCTGCCAGACGTGCGGCTTCACCTACGAGAGCGATGCGGAGACTCCCTATTGGCTGCGATCCTCTAGTGACTTCGATTCGTTCGCAGGACGGCTCATGGCGGAGCTTGGTGATTTCGCCGACGCCGCCGAGGCGACTTTGAGTCTCGCAGCCCCGCCGGTCTACGCCCATGGTGTCGCCGCGGGAGAGACTCTGCGCCAGTCTGTCGCCTTCGCAGCCACGGATGGCGTTGAGCAACTCGTCGATTTCGCGTCCCAGTTTTTGGCTGATGGGTGCAGTAATGCCTCGCGAGCTGAGGCAAGTGATGCTGACGGCGTTGCGGGCATTGAGTTCGCCTGTTCGACAGCCTGGCGCCATTACGAGCTGCGGATTCGGAACTTGCAGCCTGCGGCCCACCGGCTTCGACTCACCGTCCGTGAAGTCGACGCAGGCCTGGCAACCAGGGCGTCGTCGTCGACCGGGTGATCCCCACAGGAAGGAGGCAGAGAATGTCCAACGATCCTGACGCCAACGCTTCGAACGTCGTGCTGCGGACCGAGCGCCTGGTCTTGCGCACCTTCTCGCTCGACGACAGCGAGCTCATCCTCGAGCTGCTGAACGAACCATCCTTCTTGGAGAACATCGGCGACAAAGGGGTGCGCACCGCCGCCGATGCTCGGCGCTACCTGGCTGACGGCCCCCTGGCCAGCTACGAGCAACATGGCTTCGGGCTTTATCGGGCCGAGCTCGCGGCGGATGGCGAGGCGATCGGGATGTGTGGCCTGTTGCGCCGCGACACGCTCGACGACCCCGATATCGGCTTCGCCTATCTGCCGCGCTTCTGGTCACGAGGCTACGCCACCGAGGCCGCGGTGGCGGTGATGGCCTACGGTCGCCGGACTCTCGGTCTGGGGCGACTCTTGGCTATCACTTCGCCGGCCAACGTCGGATCGCAGCGCGTGCTGGAGAAAGTCGGTTTTGACTTTGCCGAGTCTAGGCAGCTGCCGGGTGAGTCCTCGCCGGTGCACCTCTACGTCTGTGACCCACCGAAGGGGTAGGCACGACTCGCCAGGTGGGTAGGGCAGCGCTCCATGCCTTGGGGCGAGCGGTGTCTGTGCGCCCTGCCGCTTGGGGCGGGGAGTGTCTCACTGTGGGGTAGGTGATGTCGTCTGCGATGGACATCTATGCCCTTTTGACATGATCTCCGGGGGAATCCACTTGTCTACACCGCCTCTCGAGTGGCTCGTGGAACATGATGCAGCATCGGATGACAGCGATTTTGCGCCCGATCGGCGCCGTTCGACCGTCGCGCATCCAGAGAGGATCGAGCTCAGAGGTGATTCTCTCTACCATCGGCATCGCGTCGATACGCGGCGCCGGCCGGTGGCGTCATCACAAAGAGGCTAACTCGCTAGTGGGCGATTTGCCTGGTATGTCTATTGCTATACAAATCCTTTACACAAAGAGGTGGGCTTGTCGTAGAAGCCCACAGCTCATCCACGCGGTCGCTCGAAGACCGCATCTCATGGAGGTGTGCAAATGCACACAGCAACGACCCACAGAAGCCGGAACAGAGGCCTCGGCGAGGGTAGCGTTGTCTGTCGTCGAGCCCGAAGCCCTGCCTTGATAGAACCTGACGCCTTGCGGCTGCAGGCTCTTCTACAGGCTGATCGTTCGATCTTTGACAATCTGATCCCCGAGTGGTCCAGGGAACCAACCCCAGTGGTCGCACCGAGGGATGGTCTCGCCGGCGAGCTGTTTCAGGCTGGCTGGTCGACGTCGCGCTCCTGACGTAAAACCGGAGTAGGCCTCCAGTCTGAATGGCTCAATCGCCCTTCGCCGCAATTTCTATCTTGGCGACGAGCTGCAACCGTTCGAGAACATTCTTCCCGCGATCCGACAGGCGATACAACGCTCTCTTGCCCTCGACTCGCTGAACGAGTCCGGCCGTGCGCAGGTATTGCAGCGCTTCCCAAGCCGATTTCCGTGAGCGGATCTCGAGTCGACGGCATATCTGCGTCAAATCCGGCGACGGTGCATCCTTCGGCCAGCCGTGCAGTAGAGACAGCAGACCGAGGCGCAGCAGCGATGGGGTCAGTTGCTCGATGACGTCGCGTTCGGGGATCGTCTCCCGATCCGGCTTCGGCTGCGGGTCCACGTCGCGCGCCGTGGTGTCGCTCTCGTTTCGGTGCTCGGTAAGGACTTCGGAGAGCCGCGTGACGATGTCGAGGAAGGCGTCGTCCCGATCGGCCCATTTGCTCACCGGGCGCGCATCTTTCGGCAGCATCTGCAGCTTGCTGAACGGCGCGCCTCGACAATCCGTCGGTCGCATCATGATCGGAATGACCCGCGCCTGCCGCGATTCGTGCAGCTCCAGAGCGAGGGTCATTTCTTTGTCGTAGCAGTAGTCCGAGGCGATGAAGTCCGAGCTGATCAAGAGCAGGATGATCTGCGACGAGTAGATGTGATCGTCGATCTCGGTGTTCCACTCAGCTCCAGGAGCAATCCGCCGATCGTGCCACGTCTGAATCATGCCGCGACGCCGGAGCAGGCTCAGGTGTGGCCGGAACGCATCGAGCAGATCTTCGTCCTTGTGCGAATAGGAGATGAAGATCTTGGTAGAGCTATCGGCGGTCATAGGAGTGGCCTCGGGCGTTGAGTCTACAAGGTGCCTCGGGCACCGCTCACCTCGTCGACGGCTTCGGCGGTGTCTTTCTCTGGCGGAAGTAGCGCTCGACCAGGGCCCACAGGATGAGCAGTGGCGCCACCATGGCCGCCGCGGCGATGGCCATGGTGGTGTTGCCCGGGCCGGTGAGCATGCGACCGAGCTGGTGGCGGAAGGGGTCGTCGGTGACGATGTAGGTCCAGGTCGAGGAGGGGCCCTTGATACCGACTGCGTCGAGGTCGATCTGGCCGTCCTCCAGACGAACCTGCGCGAGGGCCGCGAGAACCCGCTGGTCGACGGCTTCTCGCATGGCGCGAAAGCCCTCGGCAGTCTTCACCTTGAAAGTCGTCAGAGGATCTTCACCGCCGAGTCCGACGAGATGGATCCCTTCGCGCAGATCGGCGATCTCGCCTAGGTGGTCGCTCCAGGCCTCGTCGAGATGGTGCAAGGTGACTGCGACCTCGGCGCGGCGCACGGCGTCTTGTCCCACGGCGTCGACGAGTTGTTGGACCTGCTCTCCACCAACCCGCTGCCAGAGGCTTTGCGCGGCGCCATCCAAGATCGCCTGGCGCTGACTGGCGATCTGCTGGCGCTGCTCTTCGATCGGTGTGGCGTAGCGCCACAAGGTGCGGCGGATCTCGCGGTTCTGGCCTTCGATGATGCGCTGCGCGCGCGCCGCCTCGTAGCCTACGACCGGGTGCTCGATCGGTTCGGATTGTCTGTCCGGCAGGCATCCGGCGGGGATCAGGCGGGTGACGTCATAGCGCTGCAACAGCTCGTCGTCCAGGCTGAGGAAAAAGCGCGATTCGCCGGGATCTCCCTGGCGTCCGGCGCGGCCGCGCAACTGTAGGTCGACCCGCAGACTCTCGTGGCGGTTGGTGCCGAGGACGTAGAGGCCACCGAGTGCGACGATGCGCTGATGGTCTTCCGGGTTGTGACCGAGACGAATGTCGGTTCCACGGCCCGCCATGTTGGTCGAGATCGTCACCGCCTCGAGATCGCCGGCGCGGGCGATCACCTCAGCCTCCTCGGCGTCGTTCTTGGCATTGAGCACCTGGCATTCGATGCTGGCACCGCGCAGGCCCTCGGCGAGGCGCTCGCTCTCTTCGACTGTCAGGGTGCCGACCAGGATCGGCCGGCCGCTGGCGTGGACGCGCCGGATCTCGTCGATCAGGGCGGCCTCCTTGGCTGTCCGGTGGGTGAAGAGCACGTCCTCCCGGTCCTGCCGGATCATCGGCCGGTGGGTGGGGATCACCACGACACCAAGACCGTAGAGCTCCTTCAGCTCTTCCGCCGCCGCTTGGGCCGTACCGGTCATACCGCACAGGCGTGGGTAGGCGGCCAGCAGGTGCTCGAGGGTAATCGAGCCGAGGATGCGGCCGTCGGTGCGTCGATCGAGCCCCTCCTTGGCTTCCAGCGCCGCCTGCAGGCCGTCGGGCCAGTGGCGATCTTCGGCGACACGACCGGTGAAGTCGTCGACCAGCTGGATGCGGCCGTCGCGGACGATGTAGTCGGCGTCGCGCCGCAGCAAGGCGTGGGCATGCAGAGCGCAATTGAGCTCGGTCAGCAGCGGGTAGTTGGCTTCGATCAACAGGTTGCCGCAGCCCAGGGCGGCCTCGGTGCGGTCGAATCCAGCCTCGGTAAGCTCGACGTTGCGGCTGTATTCCTCGATCCGGAAGTCGATCCCGGGGCGCAGCGTCTCGACGAGGGCCGCCAGCCGTGGTGCACTGGAGGCACTGCGGTGGGTGCTGCCGGCGAGCACTAGCGGGACTCTTGCCTCGTCGATCAACAGCGAATCGGCCTCGTCGACCAGGGCGAAGTGGAACGGCCGGTGGACGATCTCGGCGGCCTCGGTGCAGCGCAAGTCGCGCAGGTGGTCGAAGCCTGCTTCTTTGGCGGTGACATAGGTGATGTCGGCGGCGTAGGCTCGGCGCCGTACTGCGGTGGTCATCCCTTCCTGCACCCAGCCGACGGAAAGACCCAAGAGGCGGTAGATCGGTCCCATCCACTCAGCGTCCCGCTGGGCCAGATAGTCATTGAAGGTCAGAATGTGGACGCCCTCGCCGGTCAGGGCGTTCAAGCAGGCCGGCATCGCTGCGGCCAGGGTTTTGCCCTCACCGGTCTGCATCTCGACCACGTTGCCCTGGTGCAGGGCCATCGCGGCCAGGATTTGGACATCGTAAGGCGCGAGACCCACCGCGCGGCGTGCGGCCTCGCAGACCAGGGCGTAGGTCC
>JBCCGX010000089.1:0-15564 GCA_039029035.1 Acidobacteriota bacterium
GCCGGTGGCCGGATCTTCGATCCGCAGGTTGGTGGTGAGGCCGCGGCGCTGGATGGCCCAGGTCGGCGAGGGCAGGATCTGTGATTCCATACTCATCCCGATGGTGCAGCCGAGGGCGAAACCGCCGGCGAGATCGAAGCCCGTGACGTGGACTTCCACCTGTTCCAGACCACCGGGATTCGGCCCCAAGGACATGACCTCGGCGACGATCGGTTCGGTCGGTTTCAGGCAGGCCCAGGACGGCTGGGTGAGGCAGAACGCGAGAACGAAAACGATGAGAGCTTGGCGCATGGGTGTGGCTCCTTGGTGAGGGGTCGTTTGGGGCGATAGCCCCTTGTCGTGCCCGCCACGTTGCGGGCTTCGGGCATAAAGCGGAGTGAGCGCCAAAATCGTCTCATCGAAGTGAGATTTTTGTGGAGACTTACCGGAACCAAGAACCCTGAATGCGAGCGGTCGTTGCGCAACCGAGGGTAATCTTTGTTTTTGGAGTCAAGAATTCGGTCTACCCGAGCACCGATGTTAGTTTCGCTGTCTGGGGTGAACCGTCGGTAGAATCAGGTCGTGATTCCGCGACAGATAGGCCCTTATGAGATCGACCTGAAACTCGGTGCGGGCGGTATGGGTGAGGTCTACCGCGCCCATGACAAAAGGCTAGATCGCTATGTCGCAATCAAGGTCATCCGCACCGAGCGCATGGAGACGCCTGAAGCGCGCGAGCGGTTTCAGCGCGAGGCCCGGATCGCGGCCGGGCTCAATCATCCGGCGATCGTGCAAATCCACGACATCTTGGAATGGGATGGCGGCGATTGCATTGTCATGGAGCTGGTGGAAGGCAGGACCCTGGCAACGCTGCTCGAGCAAGGCTGGCTGAGTCTCGAGCGGACGATCCATCTGGCGCTGCAGATCACTGAAGGCCTGGCGGCCGCCCATGCCAAAGGCATCGTGCACCGCGATCTCAAGGCCGAGAATGTCATGGTCTCCGGCGGCGATGGGCCGGCAGAGCAAGCCAAGATTCTCGACTTTGGTCTCGCCAAGCCTTGGCTAACCTCCAGTGATAGCTCTCTGACCGAAGAGGGCCAGGTGGTCGGTACCTACCATGCGATGTCGCCAGAGCAGGCCCAGGGCAAGCCGATCGACTCGCGATCCGATCTATTCTCGCTAGGTGCTTTGCTGTACCAGGTTCTCACCCGGCAGGCGCCGTTCCGTCGCCCAACGGCCGGCGAGACGCTGACCCGGATCTGCGTCCACCAGCCGCCCCCTCTGGCGACAGTGAATCCGCAGGTGCCGACGGCACTGTCGGATCTTATCGAGCGGCTGTTGCAGAAGGATCCGGCCCATCGCCCCAGCAACGCCTTCGAAGTGATCTCTGCCCTTTCCGCGATCGCTGACGAGGCCCAACGCGGTGCACCCTACATGACTCGCTCGACGACCGTGGTCTCGTCGGGGCAGGCCACGATGGGGGTGGCGGCAACGATTCCGGACGTGCCGGCCGCCCTGAGTAGCGGCATGGCGCTGAAGACCCTCCTGTTGAGCGATATCGTGGGCAGCACGCACCTGGTCGAGATCCTGGGCGACGGGGGGGCCGCGGCGCTCTTTCGGCTCCATGACCGGGCGGCGAGGGATTTGTTGGCGCAATACGATGGTCGCGAGATCGACAAGACCGACGGCTTTTTGATGCTCTTCGACCGGCCACTCAACGCTGCCCTCTACGCCCAGGCCTACCACCAGGCTCTGGAGCAGCTGTCGCAGGAGCAGGGTGTAGAGCTGGCAGCTCGGGTCGGGATCCACATCGGCGAGGTCGCGCTGTTCGAGAATCCGCCGGAGGATGTTGCCCGTGGCGCCAAGCCGTTCGAGGTCGAGGGTCTGGCGAAGCCGATGGCGGCGCGGCTGATGTCGCTGGCGCTGGGCCGCCAGACCCTGGTCACGCGGGGCTTCTACGACGTTGCGAAGCGCAGTGCCGTGGGCTCCGGACCGGAAGCGGAGCAGCTCGAATGGCTGGCCCATGGCACCTATCGATTCAAAGGGGTCGAGCATCCGATCCGCGTGTTCGAGGTCGGCATCACGGGTCGCTCGCCACTGTCGCCGCCGCCGGACTCGGAGAAGGTGACACGGGTACCGGATGCCTCCTCCACGGATTCTTCCGCCAGTACGCTCGAGGTCAAGGCCCCTATCGAGTCTGTGGCGAGCCGCAACCTCAGTGCACCAGGGCCTGTGGACTCTGGCGAGTCGCGGCGTAAGGTCCTGGCCTCGGTTGCAGTGGTCGTCGTGGTCCTGTTGGTCGGGCTCCTCGCCCGCCAGCTGATCCGACCGTCGAGCCAGACCGCATCGTCGGCAGCAGCCAGTCACTCGTTGGCCGTTCTCGGCTTTCATAACCTCTCCGAAGACTCCCTTCCGTCCGATCCGGAAGCTGCGCGGCTCTTCTCGGAGGGGCTCGACAAGCTCAGGCGGCTCGATGCGTTGGGCGCCCAGGAGCTGCTGGAAGCGGCTGTCGCTGCGGCGCCGGACCATCCTTTGCCACATGCGGTTCTGGCGGAGGCCTGGTCGCTCCAGGGCTACGATCAAAAGGCCAAGACGGAGGCAAAGGTCGCGGCGGACGCATCCGGCCGCTTGCCTGACGACGATCGGGCGGTGATCGAGGGCCGCTACCACCAGATTCACAACAACTGGGCCAAGGCGATCGAAACCTACGGCGCTCTGTTCCGTGCCCATCCCGACGACGTCGACTTCGGGCTGCTGTTGGTCCAAGCGCAACGACTGGGGGGCCAGGCGAAAGACGCTCTGGCGACTCTGGAGGCGCTGCGCCAGCTGAAGCCTCCGGCGGCAGAGGACCCGCGGATCGACTTAGCCCAGGCTCGGGTACAGCGGGCGCTGGGTGACTACCAGCAGGTCCGGCTGTTGGCCGAGCAGGCGGTGAGAAAGGGCAAGGCATCCGGGTCGGACCTTTTGGTGGCGCGGGCGCGGATCATCGAAGCCGGTGCCTTTCAAGAGTTGGGAGATCACGACGGGGCAATGGCTGCGGCGGACGACGCGAGGACCCTCTTCGAAGCAGCTGGGGACCGCCGAGGCGTGGTGCAGGCTCTCGAGCTGACAGCGTTCACGGTCAAGGACCGGGGAGATCTCGAGGGAGCCAAGAGACTGTTCGAGAGCTCGCTGGCGGTGTATCGGGAGATCGGTAACCAACGTGGCCTGGCACGGGTTCAGAACACCATCGGCAAGATTCTCTTGACCCAGGGGCAGATGGCGGAGGCGGAAGAGCTCTTCCACCGGTCCTTGGCGACGTTTCGTCGGATCGACGCCAGATTCGAAGCCGGCGCGACCCTGCTCGTGGTTGGCAAGCAATTCCTCGCCCTGGGCGAGCTCGACGCGGCGCTCAGTAAATACCGTGAGGCCCAGGAGCTGTTTACCGAGCTCAACGAGACACGTGCCGTGGCTGTGGCGATCTTCAACATCGCCGAGATCCACTACCTCCGCGGCGAGCTCGAGCAAGCGCAGGAGTTGTTGGACGAAGCTCTGGCGATCAACCGCGAGATCGGCAATCGAGTGCGCGCAGCGTTGAATACCTACCAGCTGGGCAAGGTGCACGCCGCCAAAGGTGAGCTGGTCGTCGCGCGTGACAAGTACAGGGAGGCGCTGGCCGTCCAGCAGCAGTTCGGTAAGCCGATCGCGGTGGCGCAGACCCGCATCGACTTGGCGAGCATCTTGCTCGTTCAGGGCAAGCCGACCGAGGCCGAAGACCTGGCGCGTCAGGCGGAGGAAGTGCTGTTGGCCGAAGAGCTGGCGGAACCGGCGGCTCTTGCACAATCGGTCATCGCCCGTTCGCTCTTTGCCCAGGGCAAGATCGTCGAAGCGCGGGCGGCAATCAACAGAGCCCTGACAGTGGTCGAGACCAGCGAAGATCGGTTCTTGGGACTGACCGCTGCCATCGTCGCTGCCCGTCTCCGCGCGGTGGCGGCTCCGGCGGCAGAGGTCGACGCCGCAGTCAGCGATCTTACAAGACTGGCCTCTCAAGCCGAGACGGCCGGTCTGATCGAGATCCGGCTCGAGGCTCGGTTGGCGGCCGGCGAGGTCGAGGCCGAAGCAAGACGTCTCGAGGCGGCCCGAACCCGCCTCGAGACGCTGCGCAACGAAGCGACTGCGCTTGGCTATGGTCAGATCGCTACGAGAGCCGCGGCGTCGCTGAGAGAGATCTAGGGCGCTGATGAAGACCAGGCCGAGTCATCGCCACTTTCGAAGCTGTCCGCGAAGAGGTCGATGGGGAGACCGAAGAAGAGGTCGTCGAGGAAGGCGTCGAAGACTCCGTCGATCATCCGGAGCTGGAAACCACACAGGGCCGAGGCCGCGCCTGCCGGTGCGCTCAGCGGCTGCTCAAAGGCCAACCATTCCCCGGCGGTATCCGCGATCTGTAGGTCGAGCGCAGCACCCCCGAGCGAGGCTCCGGAGCAGTCCGCGGCGAAGAAGTCACAGCTCAAGGTGAGCTGGACCTGTGCCTGGCTCTGACCATCGAGACGCACCCGTACGCGTTGCTCATAGTCGGTGCCTGGATCAACCTCGAGGCATTGGCCCAGAGTCGTCGGATCGGAGCTCAGGTGGGCTAGGTGTGCGGCGCCGGAAAGCAGCGAGGCATCGACATCCTCGGCGCTCGCCATGACCTCGTTCGGCGGCACACTGTCGACGATCCAGGGCGTTAGCGTCACCGGACAGTCATCGAAATGGGCATTGGCGAGACGGTTGAATCGGTCGATGCGGAAACCGAGCAGGTGATCGCTACCGCCGTTTAGCGCCTGACCGGCGAGATCCGTGATCGAGGTCGAGCCGCAGACCAGGAGTCGATAGAGGCCGTCGGCCAAGGGTCGAGCGCCGAGCGCGAGCTCGGCCGAAGCCGACGCGGCGTCGTAGCGTACGCTTTCGATTTCCAGCAGCTGGTCGTCGCTCGAGATTCCGCCGGCGCAAGAGTCGGTGGCGAAGGCGGCGTCCGGTCCCGGAGCGAGCAACATGTAATTGGCCGGGTTGGTGACGTCGTCCGGATCGTCGTCGCCGGCGGGATCGGCAACCTCCTCGCTGAAGGCCACTCTTAGGCGCCTGAGAGCGCCGCTCAAGGTGGAGCATTCGGTGATCGGGCCGCCGTTAGGTCCCAGTCGCTCGATTCCGACGACGCTCGGCGGGCCGGCGGGCATGACCCGAGTCACTGCCTCTGCGACATTGTTGGTGGGATCCGGATCTTCATCGTCGCCGAGGACCGAGGCCGAGTTGATCAGCTCGCCGATGGCTCCGGCGTCGACCACCGCGGTCAAGGTGAACTGCTTCGAGGCGCCGGGGGCGAGGCTGCCCAGGCTGCAGACCAGCGCCCCGGTGGGGTCGTTGAGACAGCCCGAGGTCACTGCGCCCGTGAGCTCGACCGGTAGGCTTTCGGTGACCGTGACCCCGTCCGCTTCGGTCGGGCCGTGATTGGTCACGGTCAGCGTGTAGAGGATCGGCTCTCCAGCCTCGACCGTCTCCGGCGCGCTCTTCTGTAGCTCCAAGTCGGCGGTCTGGTCACCAATGACCTCGGTTTGAGCAATGGCGATGTTGTTGCTGAGATTCGAGTCGAGGTCGAAGGCTTCGACCACGACTGTGCTGGTCAGCAGACCGGCGATCGCAGGGGTGTTGACCAACGCAGTGATCTGGGACTCCTCGCCGGCTTCGAGGCGCGGTCGCTCGCAGATTACCAGTGTTACTTTCCCGGTCGGCTCATCGCTGCAGGTCCAATCGTTGCCTCCGGCGATCACCAGGCCAGCCCCCTCGGGCAGGTTCTGGGTGACCCTCAGAGCATTGGCGGCTTCGGTGCTGGTGTTGACCACGGTGATGTTGTAGATCAGCTGGCCGCCGGCCGGCAGCGGATCCGGAGCGTCGACGAGGGAGATCGCCAGGTCGGCGTTGCCGCGGTCGAAACCGGTTTCGATAACGCGCGCGAGGCTGGACGGTACGCCGCTTTGGGGCACTTGTGTCGGCTCGAATTCGAGCCACGAGACGTTGCCGCGCCGATCGACTGCTTGGATGACATATCGCAAGATTGGCGCGTCGTTAGTGGTCAGAGGATCCGGCCAGATGTCGGTGACGCTCAGGCTAGCCGTCCAGATTCCGTTATTGTCCGGGCTGAGCTCCACCGCTTGCCAATCCCCATCGCTCACGGTCGATGCTTGCCTCAGGTCATGCACCACGACGACCCGCCAGATCTCGTCCGGGTCGGCGGGGTCGACCGCGCCCTTTGCATCGACCCTCCATTCGATGATCGGACCCTGGGCCTGGTGGTACTCGCCGTCGAAGTCATCCGTTGGAGCCATCGTCGGGCCGGTGCGATGGCAGTTGTCGGACTCGTCGTCCGTGTTGTTGAAGTAGAAGACTTCCAGGGAGATCTGCTCGAACAAACGCTGGACATCGTAGAGCTGGCCTGCGCCGGGTGTCGATCGCACCGAGCCGGTCGGCACGATCAGGCTGTTGAGCTCCGTGTCTAGAGCTCGACAGGCCCCGTCCTCTTCCGCCTCCACCGTGCCCGGTGTCAGGTTGGTGGTCCCGGGCCTCAAATCGATCGTGTCGGCCAGAACCCCGTGATCGTTGATCCGATCCCTCTGGTTGGAAATCAGCTCGCCGAACAGTGGCTGCCAGTTGCCTTTTTCGGTGTAACTTCCGCCGGTCCACAGCACACCGTGCTGGCTGGTGCCGGAAAGGCGCGAGTCGTAGACGAAGTACGGTTGGATCGGCACATCGCTCGACCCGGTGGCCAGACCGTTGAGCCTGTAGAATTGACCTTCGGCGTCCGTATGGCACAGCCCCGAGTCGTCGGCGTTGGCCAGCTTGTAGGCTTCGTCGCCAAACTCGAAGCCGAGCTCTAGCCGCGTCAGGTATTGCGGCAGCGACTTCTCGGTCGGCGTCGAGCCTGCGGCGCCTCCCGACAGCTGTCGGCTGACAGAAACGCCGCCGAACTGCTCCAGCGCAGGCCGCTCCCCCGGCTGCGGCGCCGAGCCTGAGAACGCTCGCTTCAGCGGTACGCCGGTGCCGGTGCTCAGTTGGTACATTGGCAGACCGTAGTAGGTCCACTGCATCACGCTCTTCTGATCGAAGGTGTCGAAGCAGCCGCTGTCTTCGAGGAAGTACCGCTGTTTGCTGCGGCGGACCGCCTCGCCGAGGTTGATGATGTCACCGGCAGTGAGCTCCTCGGTCAAGATCTCGGCCAGGCGCTCGCCGTAACCCCGGCCACAGAACAGACCCCAACCGTAGCCGGTGTTGCCTATATAGGCTTGGGCTCCCAAGGACAGCAGGGTCTGGGGAACATCTTGCGATGCAGGCTCCGAGCCGGGCACGGGTAGCCCAGAGTGGCAGCCTACCGCGTAGGCCACGCCTCCCGTCAGATCCAAGCCCGAATCGCAGGTGTTGCCACTGATGAGATCGGTGGTCGAGAGTCCCTGAATGTCGGAATAGGGTGAGCTGCCGCTAACGACATCCGCCGCGGGAACGCCAAGTGAGAGATGGTCGGCGTGCCCGCTGAAGCTCGCGATCGCGTAGGGATCTCCACCGTTGCCGCAGAGATGGGTCTCCAGCGCCTGCTTTCGGTCTTCGGCATTGTCGTGGCCCCAGTCCTCGCTCACCAACTGTCCGTCCACCGGGGCCAGATCGGTAGGCTCGGGATCGTCACCGAGGAAAGACGTCCATTGTTGGCGAATGACCTCGGCCGAATCGACAAGGAAGTCGTAGCCCGTCACCAGAACCTTGTGACTGGTTTGTGGGTCGAGGACCGAGAGATCCAAGATTCCGCTTTTCTCGGCGTACATCTGGAGGGTCTCTTCGATCTCTGCTGGAGTCTCCACCAGGCGGCCAACGGCCAGGTCAGGGATGAACACCAACTTCTCTTTGTCGCCATCTGAGCATGTGGCGCCGAGCCGTGGAACGAGAACGCTGCCGTCCCCGTCGAGCTGAACCGGTGTTTTCGTTGCGATCGGATCGTCCGAGAGGTACTGGTTCGCTTCCAGGGCACAAGCTACCGTGCTGGTGTCGTTAGGGAGAGCGCTCGCGTAATTTGCCTCGGTCAAGATCTCCGTCCGATCCTCGAGGCGCGCCATGGGCACGATGCGATCGTCGCCCACGAGGACCAGGTATTCGACAGCGGGCAGAACTTCGAGATACTCCCGGAGGAGCTCGTGAATGCCGTCCGTATCAAAGAGCACGGCGTTGGCCAGCCCGTGGTCGCCGCAAGCCGATGGGTCCGCGTCCCAGGCGTTGTAGAGGGGAGCGAGGCGCGATACTTCACTCAGGTCGACAACTCGGCCCGAGACCTGGGGTTGGCTGGCCAGATCTTGCAAAGGTCCTTCGAGGTTCGGCGACGGGAAGAACCGCCTCATGCGCTCCGAATGCCAGACGATCAGTGTCTTGATCGATGGGTCGGCGAAGCCCAGGATGGAGAACGGCTCGCTCTCGTCCTCCACCGTTGACAAGGCACCCGCGGTTTGCCCTTCGATCCGGATTCGGTATTCGAATTGCGCCGGCTCGCCCGTGGGCGAGGAATCGAACAAGTCGGCGAAGTCGCTCGGCAGAGCGTAGTTCAGGAAAGTCGGGAGCTCCTCCATGGAGGTCCCGCAAACGTCGGATTCGAAGATGGGTGCCGCTGAACTGGCCTCCAGCCAAGAAGCTCCGCCGTCGGGCGAGTAGTCGAGGACAACGCGGAGGTAGCAGATATCGGCTGACAAGACCCAGGAGATGACCTCGGTGTTGGGCAGG
Source organism: Acidobacteriota bacterium (assembly GCA_039029035.1). Lineage (GTDB taxonomy): Bacteria > Acidobacteriota > Thermoanaerobaculia > Multivoradales > J023 > JAAELT01. Next base: position 8,749 of record JBCCGX010000089.1, read on the forward strand.
CCAGGTGGGCCGGACAGCTGCCAAATCGCGCCGCCGCTCGGCTCGATCACGGAGACGAAGGAATCCCCGGGAGCGAAGCGAAAGTCTCGGATGCCGATGTCGTCACCGCCGGCGCCTTCGTTGTACGCCACGCGGGTAATCGGTTCTCCGATCGACACCACACCGACGAACTGTCTGTCGGCCGAGCTCGGGATCTCCAGCCCGTCGAGGCCGCCCAGCAGGCCAGAGTCACCATAGACCTCGAGCGATTCTCCGGAGGCCGAAACGCTGTCGACGAGGTAGAAACCGACGCCGCTGGCAGGGCTGCCGTCGATGACTCGAATCTCGAAGTCGTCGTTCTGGTAGTTGTCGATGTCGCCGATCGAGATCGCTTCGCGCCAGACTTCGGCAAATCCTTCAGTATCGTCGAAGGTCAGGCCTGCGCCGGCCTGGAGAGGTTCGAGCTCGAAGCTACGAGTGAGACCGGTGGATCCCTGGTCGAAGCTCAGCGTGCAGTCGGGATCAGGAGGGGTACCGCAAAGTTGTTCGTTCGCTCCTGGATCAGGACAAGGGGGGGCGCCACAATACCCGGACAGCGCGAGGTTTGCGGCGGTCGTATCGAGCTCTTCGACGCTGTCGACAGCGGCGCGCCATTCGTCTTCGTCGAAGAAGAATTGAAGAGGCTTTTGCTGACCCAATCGAAAATCTCGGATCGCGATATCGTCACCGTCCGGGTCCTCTTCGTACCGCACGCGGGTGATAGGTTCTGTCGACACCAAGCCGACGAATTGCTGACCGTCCGAGCTGGGAATCGTGAGGCCGTTGATCCTTCGCAACAGGTCGATTCCGCTGTAGATTTCGAGAAACTCCCCGTCGGACGAAGAGCTGTTGACCAGATAGAAACCGATCGCCGTGAGCTCGGTACTCGAGCTCGGATCCGCAGTGATACGGATCTCGAAGTCATCGTCCTCGAAGTTACTGATATCGCCGATCGAGATCGCTTCGCGCCACGCAGGATCAGCCCCCTCGGTATCGTTGAAGGTCAGGCCCGCGCCAGGCTGCAGAGGTTCGAGCTCGAAGCTCAATTCGAGGGCAGGAAACGAAAGAGTCAGCTTGCAGTCCTCGGTCGGAGGCAATCCGCACAACTGTTCGTTCGGTAAGGGAGACGTGGTGATCTCTTCGGCCAACGTCAGGTTGTCGGCTGTGGTCTCGAATTCCTGGATGTTGAAGACGGCCGCTCGCCACTCGGCCTCGTTGTCAAAAAACCTGACTTGTGCCTTGGCCGGCGTGGCGGTAAGGAGTCCAACGAGAATCGCTAGAGCGATGCCCGTGAGGGAGGGTTTGGCAAAAGCCCTTTGACAGGAAGCTTCTACAGGGGATTGGAAGGTCAGCGCGGACCTCTCGGACGCTTGCTCTTTTGTTCGAAAGCTACGGTCGCGGTCTTCGGCCTCGAGACGCGTCTTTTCCATACCAACCCCCACTGATGGCTAAAGTTCGACCCAACGCCTGGGCATGGCCTCAGGTCCGGGCTCGTTGATTTCTACTTGGGCTACAACGCGTAGAGGCGGAGCCTCCGGGACCATCGGAGATAGGTGCTTTCATCAAAAGGCTGCGTCCCAGGTAGGAGAAGATGTTTTTGCTCTTGCCACTTCCAGCGATAGCCAAGGCTTCGAGAATCGGCTTGAGACCGACGCCTTTTGTTCAACCGGTCGATTTCGCTGCCCGGTTGAGGGAATCGGCCCGCGTTTTTCGCTTTCATAGCGAGACACCTCACAACTCCACGAACTGTGTTCGACGTGTTCTGTTCGACCCGTTCGAGAACCGGGAGCCTTCATGACCTCTAACGACAACGCATGCCTTCGCGTGACGACAGGCCGTCTCCTGGCGGCGGCAGCTCTCCTCACCCTGGCCTGTGCGCGACCCCAGGCCCCTCCGGCTGGATCGCACCCCCCGGCAACTCAACCGGCAACGTCGGCGCTGTCTCCCGGGGTGTCCGAGGTTCGCCGCGCTCGGCTCGACCGAGCGATGGCGGGTTTGATCTTTGCGGAAGGCCGAGTGACGGTGGCTCAGCCTCTGGTGCAGTCCGTCGACGATGTTGTCGCTGCCCAGGAAGCGGTGCGCCTCGGGGAGGAGCTTCTCGCGCGAGGGCGCCGGGTCGAAGCGGTCGCGGCGTTCACTCGCGCGGTGGTGGCGGCGCCGAGCACGGCGTCACCCTTCATCGGCTTGGCGCGGGCTCTGGCCGCCAAGGGGCGTGTCCGCCAGGCGCGGGCCGCGGTACGGACCGCGTTGGCGAATGAGCCGACGGCGGTCGAGGCACACTTTCTTTGGGGATCGCTCGCCGAGCGTCTGGGGATTCGCTCAGCGGCGATCAGTGCCTATGAGCGGGTGCTGGAGCTGGCGCCGACCCACGGCCGGGCCCATGGGCGGCTGGCGGTGCTGCGCTATCTTTCCGCCGACCCCCGGGCCGCCGCCGAACATGCCGCGGCGGCCCGGGCGACGGGTACGCAGGTGGCGACGCGCCTGCCGGGTCTACTGGCTGGCCGCGAGATGCCGGCCGTCGCCCTCCGGCCGTTGGGACGTGGGGTCGGGCCGTCGGTCGGCCCCGAGGTCCGTATCGACGTCGGTGCGGGCGACGCCCAATGCAACGAGATTTCAGCCGCGGCGTCGGCCTTCGCCGGCGGCGAGGTGGTGGCGGCCTGGAACGATTTCCGCAACGAGGTGCGACTGGGCGTCGGCATGTCCCTCGATCATGGCGCCACCTGGACGGATACGATCGTTCGCCCTCCGGCCGGCAACCAGAGCGCTCTCGAGGGCGATCCGATGTCCGCCGTCGATCCCCGTACCGGCACCCTTTGGGTCGGTGGACTATCGTTCCTCGACGGTGGCGGCGTCTTCGTTGCCCGCAAACCGCCGGGTGCCGCGACGTTCGAGCCCTCGGTGATGGCTTTCGAAGGTGCTGCTGACAAGCCCTGGATGACGGCCGGCCGGCCGCCGGCGACCCCTGATGCCACCCAGCTCTATGTCGCGTTCAATCAGGGGCTCCTGACGTCGTCCGATCTGGGCCAGACTTGGGGGCCGTTGGTAGCGCTGGAGCCGGGGATCGGCTACCTGCCGCGGGTCGGCCCGCTCGGCGAGCTCCACGTAGCCAACAGCGATTTCCAGGCGGTCCGCCTGCAGACCAGCCTCGACGGCGGTGCGACCGTTGGCCCGCTGGTCGTCGCGGCGACCCGCCTGGAGCCTTACGACCCGTTCGAGACGGCGCAGATCCCCGGGTTGTTCCGAGCGCCGGCGTTCAACATCCTGGCGATCGATCCGGTGACCGGAAGGCTGACCTTCGTCTGGTTCGATACCACCTCCGTCAGCGGCGGCGAGACCGACGTCGACCTCTACTTCGCCCACTCGCAGGACGGTTCCACCTGGACTCTGCCGGCGGTGTTGCCATTGCCCGGTGACCAGTTTCTACCGTGGCTCGAGATCGACTCGGCGGGCCGTCTGCACCTAGTTTTCTTCGATACTCGCCATACCGCCCAGTCCGACAGTGACTCTGTGGCCTGGATCGATGCCTACTATGCCTACAGCGAAGACGGCGGCGCCAGCTGGAGCGAGATCCGGCTGACCGATACACCGTGGAGCAGCGCCTTAGCAGGACCGTTCGACCAGGGTTTCGGTGAGCAGTTCCTCGGTGACTACCTGGGCCTGGCGGTGGCCGACAATCGTGTGTTTCCGATCTACCTCTCGACTCAGGATGGCGATGCCGACCTCTTCACTCGGGCGATCCGTTTCGCACCTCCCCTTGTCTTCGCCGACGGCTTCGAGTCGGGTGACTTGACTGGCTGGGAGTGACCGTGGGCGGTTCAGCCTGTGAAGTGGAGCGGTGGAGGTACGACCAGAAGAGGGCCTCGCCGGCGTTGCTGCCGGCGAGGAAGTAGGATTTCCCTACGAGGTACCCGATCGTCGATCTCAGCAGGTGGCTCCGGTCGGCGCAGTGGTGGTCATCGGAGTGCAGGCCGGGTATTCGCTGCCACAGCCTCCGAAGCCCGACGTGCCGCAATCCACCGCCGTGTGGCACTCTGTGCGCGCGCCGGAGGCGGGGCAGATGACCAGGTTTTCCGAGTCGCGTTCGATGCCGCCGGCCGCCCGGCCGAGGAACGGATCGTTGAGGCTGCGGAGGGTCTCGCGGTGCAGTTTGAGGGCGCCGAGCTTTCTCTTCTTCATGGTGTGTCTCCAAGCGTTGTGTGTTGCGAATCGCTCAGCGGTGCCGAGGGGTTCGGCAGCCTCGCCAGCGATCTTCGCAACCAGCCTAGGAGGGCACACGGCGAGCGCCAAGACAGCCGATGTCATTTCTCGTTGTCATCGCGCAAACTTTGCAAACAGGCGCTTTGCTGGTTCCTGTAAGCGTATTGTGTGACAGCGCTGGCTCTACGATGAACCGCTCGTGGCCGCGGCGAGCGCCAGGATGTTGAGCGGTCGATCGAAGCAGTGGCCGCCGAGGCATTCGAACAGGGCGCGGCCGCGGAGCTGGCGCAGCTCCCGCAAGACCGAGTCGGCCGCTGCGGTGTCGCCGCTGGCGCGTAAGGCACGGGCCAGGCTGGCGTGCACGTGCAGCGGGTAGGGGTCGATCGCCGTCGGTTCGACCAGGCGGCGCAAGCGCTCGACTGCCAGGTGAGCTTGGCCGCCGGCGAGCGACCTCTCGGCGTCCAATAGCTCGGCGTAGGCGCGCCAGGTTCTGGCGCCTTCGGAGCTGTCCGACAGGAGCTGGCGGATCCGGTCGGCTCGTTCGAGGCGGCCAGCTCGCACTTCGTGTACGCCCAGTAGCGCCAGGGCCTGGAAAGGCGAGAAGCTGCGCACCAGGGGGTCTTCGTCGTCCAGTGCCAGTAACTCGTCCAGGGTTTCCTCCAGGCCGCGGTGCAGCGCTTCGTGGTCTTCCAGGTGCTCCAGTACCGCCAGAGAGACGAAACGAGCCGCGATGCGACCGGCGTGGGCTTCGAGGCGTGTCGCCAAGGCTGCGGCGCGATCTGCCAGGGTCAAGGCGGACCGTGACTTGCCCGCATCGATCAACACAGTGGCGTGGATGAGGCGCAAGGCGATATCGAAGCCCTCGTTCTCACGGATGGAGGAACGGGCGAGCAATTCCTCGGCCTCCGCCGCTCGACCGATCGCCTGGAGGCTCAGAATATGACCGAGGCGGCCCTTGTCGTAGCCGGGGACTCGGCCGGCCAGTTGTTCGAAGAGCTGCAGCGCCAGATCGAGGCGCCCCAGAGCGCCTTGGCAGGAGGCGAAGTTGGTGCCGAAGACCGGCATGCGGACGGTGCCGGGAGAGCGCTCGAGAATCTGGCGGTAGATTGCATCAGCCTCGGCAAAGCGGTTGCCGAAGTCCATGAGAGCCACGGCGAGGTTGTGGCGAGGATTGATCTGCTCGGGGAATAGCGAGATCATTTTCGACCAGGTTTGCTGCGCGGTCGCACCATGGCCCTGAAGAGTGGCGACGAGCCCGGTGAGAGCGAGATCCTCGTAGGGCGTCAACCCGTCCCGTAGTTGCAGTGCCTGGCGAATCTCGCGGCTCGAGTCCCGAAAGCGGGCTCGGTAGTGGTAGGCCAGGCCGAGCTTGGCTCGCGCTGTGGCGAAGGCCGGATCGATCCCGGCGGCGTGCTCGAAAAGAGCAAGCGCTTCCTCGGCGCGGCCCTGGTCCTCACGTTCCAGGCCCAGGGTGTAGGCTTGCAGAGCGGCGAGGCTCGAGGTGGTACCGGGAAACAGCGCGGCTTGCGGCCGCGGTGGGGCTTCGCCGAGGTGGCGCCGCACGGCTTGTGCGGTCTCCTCGAGCGCGATCAGGATCCGGTCTTCCGCCTCGACCGGGACGTGATGGGCGAAGCGCGTGGCGCCGGTCGACGCATCGATCACCTCGGCGCCCACGGTGAATTTGTTGCCCAACTGCAGAAGGCTTGCGGCGACCAGCGCCGCGGCCCCCTCGCGGCGGCAGACCAGCAGACCGACCTCGCGGTCGATCGTCGAGTCTGGCGGTTTCAGCATGCGGCGCAGGGCGTTCCGGAGGCTGGCCTCGGACAGCACGTGTGTCCGGGGTGACATCTCGAGGCTACGGCGAAAGGCCAGGCTCAGGGCCTTGGCGTCGAGTGGCTGTTGGGTGTGGGTCTCGAAGTCGGCCACGACCACCGAGATCGGCGGGTCGGTCGGTCGAGTTGACAGCGTTGGTGTGTCGAGCGCCTTGCGGCCGCCGACGACACTCAAGATCGCGACGATCGCTAGGCCGCCGATCGTTGCCAGGAAGCGCCGCCGGGTGCGCGGTGCGGCGACGGCAAAGGTGGCGGTCGCCGTTTTCTCGGCCGAGAGATCTTGCGATGCTCGATAGACGGGGGCCACGAAGCGGTAGCCTTCGCCGGCCAGGGTCTGAATGAATCGCTGATCTTCGGCGCTGTCGTCGAGCACCTCGCGGACCTGCCGCACACAGGTGTTGATGCCACGCTCGAAGTCGACCGTGATGTGGCGGCCCCACAGAGCTTGCCGAATCTGCTCACGGGTGACCACTTGGCCGGCGTGCTCGAGTAACAGGGCCAGGAGTCGGGCCGGTTTGGGCCGCAATGCGAGCCGTTGTCCGTCGCAGCGGAGAAACAGCAGCAGCGGATCGAACTCGAAGCGAGCGAATCGCAGCGTCTCTGGGGTCTCAGACGACGAAGCAACTGGCTGCGACAAGTTCAGCTTCCACACCGATTCTCTCCCGTCGATCGACGGCGTATCAGGGGCGCTCGCTCCCACGGGCTTCTCTTGGGCCGGCGCCGCGCGATTGCCGACCCGGTAAGCCACGATCTCAATTTAGGCCAGGCA
>JBCCGX010000090.1:0-15470 GCA_039029035.1 Acidobacteriota bacterium
ACCCGTACCGAATCCGGCCTGGCCTCGAAGGTCCTGAGCCCCGGTACCGGTTCCAAGCACCCCGAGCCGCAAGACTCAGTGACCGTCCACTACTCCGGCTGGACGACCGACGGCAAGATGTTCGACAGCTCGATCAAGCGTGACCGGAAGGCCACCTTCGGTCTCAAGCAGGTGATTGCCGGCTGGACCGAAGGATTGCAGCTGATGGTGGTGGGGGAGAAGCGCCGCTTTTGGATCCCCGAAGATCTGGCCTACGGCGGCCGCCCGGGCAGCCCCAAGGGCATGCTGGTCTTCGACGTCGAGCTGTTCGAGATCAAAGAAGGGCCGAAGCCGATTCCTGCACCGGAGGATGTTGCCGCGGCGCCCGAGGATGCCGAAGTGACCTCGTCCGGCCTGGCTTCGAAAGTGCTGTCCGCCGGTACGGGTACGAAGAAACCCAAAGATTCGGACCGGGTCAAGGTCCACTACACGGGCTGGACGACCGACGGCGAGATGTTCGACAGCTCGGTGGTGCGCGGCAACCCGGCGACCTTCGGTCTGCGGCAGGTGATTGCCGGCTGGACCGAAGGGTTGCAGCTGATGGTGCAAGGCGAGAAGCGCCGTTTCTGGATTCCCCAGAAGCTGGCCTACCAGGGACGCCCCGGGGCACCGGCCGGCATGCTGGTCTTCGACGTCGAGCTGATCGAGATCAAGTAGCGGCCTCAGTTAGCGGCCAGGCGCGCGACCTGGCCCGGGCCGCTCTTCTGCAGCGACTCGATCCTGTCCTGCAGGCGGTGGATCAGTAGGTCGCCGTCGGTTCCCTCGGCGTTTTCGACCGCCGTGTAGGCCAGGCTCAGGGTGACCCGGATGCGCCCTAGGGCATGCTCCATATCGTGCTCGTTGATCGCCTCTCGTAGGCGATCGGCGACATTGCCCGTCGCGGTCTCGTCACAGACCGGCAGGACGATGAGGAACGAGTCGCCGCCGAAGCGCCCCATGGTGTCGTAGGGGCGGACGAAAGAGCCCAGACTCTCGGCCAGCTGTTCGAGGATGAAGTCGCCCTGATCCTGCCCGAGCAGCACGTTGACCTGCTGGAAGCCGTCGATGTCGACCAGGATGACGCCGATAGGCGATCTGAGGCGCTCCGCTCGGGCCAGCTCGCGGCGCAGCAGTCTGAGGATCGCTTCCCGGTTCCACACCCCGGTGAGAGGGTCTTGAGTCGACCGGCGCAGGGCTTGGGCATGGGCTTCCTCGAGTTTGCGGCGCCGGCGATGGGCCAGACGCAGCAGGGCCAGGTTCGAGCCCGCGAGCAGCAGCGAGGCGACGATCAGCAGGTTGAGCCCGGTCCACAGGTCACCGAGTCGGCGATGGAGATCAGACACCTGGGCCTGGAGGCGGCCTTCCAGGGCTGCCAGGGCACTGCGCGCCGTCACCGCTGCCTCCCAGATCGAATCGGGTGAGGCCTCGGCTTCCGCCAGCCGTTCGTCGAGGCGATCGAGGGCTCGGTCGAGGCTACTCAGCGCAACCAGGAGCTCCGGGTCGCCGCGACGCTCCAGCAGACGCTCGGCGCCCGGCCGCGTCAGCTGCCGCGATTCGAGTGCGAGGGCCGCAGGCGACGCGCCGTTCAGGCGGTCGAGCTCGCCGCGTAAGCGATGGACCTCTTCGATCGAAGCGAGGTGCGAGTCGAGATCGTGACGGAAGCTCTGGGCGCGCCAGAACAGTACCGCGCACCACACGGCGAAAGCCACTAGCAGTGCGCTCAGGCCGACGAGGAGAATTCTTGCGTTGCGTTCGCGCTCGTCTGGCGGATTGTTGGACTGATCCATGGCCTAATTCATCACTTCCCGCACCTTGCGCAGCAGGGCTGCGGGTGCATAGGGCTTCTGGATAAAGCCCGCAGGTCCAGGCTCGGAGAGCCTATTCGTCGCTTCGCGCTCATTGTAGCCGCTGGTCAGGAGGACCCTGAGGTCGCTACGCAAGCGGCGCATGCGACGGAAGGTCTCGTCTCCGTCCATCCTCGGCATGGTGACGTCGAGCAGCACCAGGGAGATGTCGTCCGAGTGGCGGCGGAAGATATCGAACCCTTCCTCGCCGTCTTGGGCGGTGAGCACTCGGTAGCCGCTGCGCTCGAGGACCCGGCGAGCGATGGTGAGCACCATGACCTCGTCGTCGACCACCAGGATCGTGCCGGCGGCACCGGGCATCTCCAGCACCGGGGCGACGTCTGGCGCCGTGTCGCTGATCGGTTTGTCGCTGGCCGGGAAGAGAACCCGGAAGGTGGTCCCTTCACCCGCCTCGCTCTCGACCTCCAGCGCCCCTTGGTGGCCGCGGACAATGCCCAGAGTGGCCGCCAGCCCCAGGCCACGGCCGGCGAACTTGGTGCTGAAGAACGGATCGAAGATGCGCTCACGGGTGGCCGCGTCCATGCCGCAGCCGGTGTCGCGAACCTCGAGAAAGACATAGGTGCCGGGCTCTAGTTGTTCGGCGAGATAGGTCTGCTCGAGGTACTCGGCATCACACGCCTTGACACCGGTGCGCAGGGTGATCGTGCCACTCGTGTCTTGCAGTGCCTCCGAGGCGTTGGTGATGAGATTCATCACCACCTGGCGAATCTGCGTGGCATCGGCCTCGAACGCCGGTAGGCCGGTGCCGAAGTCCTTCTCCAAGGTGGCCTTCTTGGAGATCGAGACCTGCAGCAAGTGGGTCATATCGATCACCAGGCGGGTGATGTCGATCGGTTGCACGATAAAGCGGCCCTTGCCCGAGTAGGCCAACATCTGCTTGCACAGATCGGCGGCGCGTTTGCTGGTGCGCTCGACATCGCGCAGGTGGCCGCGGATCGGCGAGTCGGGATCGAGCTCGAGCAGCGCCAGGCCGGTATTGCCGAGGATGCCCATCAGAAGGTTGTTGAAGTCATGGGCGATGCCGCCGGCCAGCACGCCGAGGCTCTCGAGCTTCTGCGATTGCTGGATCTGGGCTTCGAGCTTCTTCTTCTCTTCTTCGGCTTGCATCTGATCCGTGATGTCGGCGTTGATTGCGCAGACCGCGTAGACGCTGCCGTCGGCATGGTGCAGCGGGAAGCGCACCGAGCGGAACGTCCGCTGGCCGACGGGCGTGGCGAAGACCTCCTGGCACTCGATGATTTCGCCGGTGTCGAAGACCTTGGCGTCGAGGGCGCGCAGCTCGGCCACCTGCAGCGGTGTGAAGAACTTGCTGTCGGTGGCGTCGCGCACCTGATGGCGATGTTGGCCGACCAGCTTCTCGAACTCGCGGTTCACCACCATGTAGCGCCCTTGAGCGTCCTTCATGTAAATCATCATCGGCGCGTTGTCGAGAATGCCCTCCAATCGCTCTTCGCTCTCGCGCAGCTCGGCCGTCCGTTTCGCCACGGTTCGACGCAGCGATATTGACCAGAAGACAGCGATCAAGATCAGGCTCAGCAGCGGTACGGTGACCCACAAGAGCCACCGCCGCAGGGCTTCGGTCGACACCGCGGCTTCCTGGACGCCGAACCAGAAGTCGTACAGCTCGGAGAAACGCTGGGTCCGGGTCACCAGGGACAGGCCGTCGTCCAGACGCGTCAGCAGGGCACCTTCGTCGCGCCGCACAGCGAAGCTCAAGCCACGGGTATAGCCTTCGATCGGCGGACCGGCGATGCGCAGGTTGGACAGCTTCAGCTCGCTGGCCAACTGCAGACCTGTGAGGTGGGGTACCAGGGCGCAGTCGCCTTCGCCGGCGGCTAGCCGCCTGAGGGTGTCGGCGACCGACGACTCGTCGAGAATTTCCGGGGCGATGTCCTGGCGGTCCAGATAGTCCCGCACTTCGTCGGCATTCCAGACCAGGGTCGGGTGCTGGTTCAGGTGGGCTTCCGTGAACACCGCCGTGGCGTCTTCGCGGACGAAGATCGCGTCGTTGGCATCGATCATCGTCAGGCTGAAACCGAATCTCTCTTCCAGCTCGGGGGAGGGTGCGAGGTGCGGGATGATGTCGATCGTGCCGTCGGCCAGGCCGGCGATGATCTCGTCGTAGGTGCCGCTGCGCAGCTCGACGTCGAAGGCCATGACGTCGGCCACGGCACGGGTCACGTCGACAGCGAAGCCGTCGATCCGACCCTGCCGGTCGACGAAGCTGTACGGCGGGAACTCGCGATCGATCCCGACGACATAACGCGGGCGATCACCGAGGCCGGGAGAGTCGCCGTTCGCATCGTCTGGGCCGGGTCCGCCGCAGGCGACGAGGATCGTCGCCAGGGTGATCCAGATCGGGGCGAGAGGCGGCGATGAAATCCTCATGGTTGCGGTCGTCGAACGATATTGACAGAAGCGTTGCAGACATCATAATACGCAACCATCATGCACGCTGGACCCGACCTGCAAGGACTACGCGAAGCGATCGAGACGATCGATCGAGACCTTATGGCGCTGTTGCGCCAGCGCATGGAGCTGGTCGAAGAGATCGCCCGGGCCAAGCTCAAGGCAGCCTTCCCGTTTCGCGATCACCAGCGCGAAGAGCAGGTGCTGCAGCGAGTGCGCGGTGCGGCGGTCGACCTCGGCCTCGATCCCCATGCCATGGAGCGTCTCTATCGCCAGATCATGGAGATGTCGATCTCCCATCAACAAGCCCACGTGCAGGGGCTCGACACGACGCCACTGCGCGTCGCCTACCAGGGCGTCGAAGGGTCGTACAGCCATCTCACCGCCCAGCGTCGTTACGCGGGGCGCAAAGGCGGTGTGCTGTTGACCGGTTTCGCCAGCGTTCGCCAGGCGACCGATGCGGTGCGCAGCGGCGCGGCGGACTTCGCCCTGCTGCCGATCGAGAACTCGACCGCCGGCAGCATCAACGAGACCTATGACGAGCTCGCCGAGGGCCGCTTGACGATCACCGCCGAAGTGATCAGCCGGGTCGAGCATTGCCTGGTCGGCTTGCCCGGCACCAAGATCGAAGACCTACGCCGGGTGAGCTCCCATCCCCAGGCCCTCAAGCAATGCGAGGAGTTCCTCGCCGGGCTACCGCAGGTCGAGACCGTGGCCGAGTTCGATACCGCCGGTGCGGCACGCAAGGTTTTCGAGGCCAAAGATGCGAGCGCCGCGGCCATCGCCAGCGACTCGGCGGCCAAGATGCTCGGCCTGGAGGTGCTGCGCCGCGACATCCAGACCCAGGCGGCCAATTCGACCCGTTTCGTCGAGATGGCGATCGAGGCCTCGCCCTGTCCACCTGAGGCCGAGTGCAAGACATCTCTGGTGCTGGCGGTGGATCATCACGCCGGCCATCTCGGTGAGGTTCTGATGGAGTTCGGCCGGCGCAACATCCAGATGACCAAGCTCGAATCGCGGCCGATCCCTTCCGCCGCCTGGAAGTATCGTTTTTACGTCGACATCCTGGCCCATGCCGACTCGGTGGACGTGGTCGAGGCGCTGGAGCAGATCGGGCCGAAGACCCACGAGCTGCGCCTCTTGGGGACCTACCCGAAGGCCGACTAGCCGATCGCGTCCGGTCGATCCGCGGTGCCGGGTTCTGCAGGCGTCGAGGGTGGGGCAAGCCCCGCCTTACGCTTCCTACGGCTCTGCTCGTGGCGTAGGACGCGGCTGACGCTTGAGCTATACTTCAACGAATCCATGCCCGACATTCGAAGACCGATCGACACATCGTACAGGGAGTCGCCATGCGGCCGGCGGTACTGATCGTCGATCCCGACGATGTGCGGCGCCAGGCCCTGAGCCAGGGGCTGGCGGCGAAAGGCTACGAGGCGGTACCCGCCATGGGATCGGCCGAGGGCCTGAAGTTCGCTCAGGGCCTGGGGCCGAGTGTGATCGTCGCACCGGCGGCCCTGATGGGCTTCGGCGACGCCAAGGTGCTCGATAGCTTTGCGGTGCGCGATCATTCGATGAAGCGCACGCTCCTGCTACTCGGGGAAGCGGCCGAAGAGGGACAGGTGTCGGAGGAGGTCCTCTTCCTGCCGATCAGCGACCTGTCCTACGACGAGATGATCCGCCGTATCCGGCTGGTTTTGGTGAGCCGCGAAGTCGGCGTCGAATCGGATGTCGAGCTCGCATCCCTGATCGGCGACCTGTCGTTGATGCCGCTCCTCGAGCTGGTCCGAGCCCTGCACCGCTGTCTGGTGACCGGGCATCTCGAGGTGGAGAACGGGACCATCCTCCTGGAGCGTGGCGATGTCGTGGCAGCGCGCGCCGGCCAGGCCCGAGGGGTCAAGGCCTTCTGCCGCCTGAGCGGCCTGGTCAGCGGACCGTTCCACGTCTACCTGAAGCCGAGCGGTGTGGCTCGGGAGATCGATCTCGAGGTGCCGGAGCTGGTCTTGCGCGCCATCGAAGAGCTGCAGGTGGAGCAGCCCGATCCGCAGTCCACGATCCGCATCCTGGCTCCTCCCGGGGAAGAGCCGAGCTCCGACGTGCAGCAGACCCTGCTCGATACCATCGAGGGCTGCGGTTCGGTCGGCCAGCTGCTCGATGCCCTGCCGGCGACGGACGGGCGTATCGTCCAGATGCTGCGCAGCCTGCAGGATCGCGGTTGGGTGCGGCTCGAGAAAGCGCAGATCGGTGTCGCCGTCGTGACCGACTCGACGGCCGATCTGCCGGCCGACCTGGCGCGCCAGCACGGTATTCTGACCGTGCCGCTGTCGGTCGTCTTCGGCAAGGACTCGTTTCGCGATGGGGTCGATATCCAGCCGCGCGATTTCTACAAGCTGCTGGAGACGAGCGACGAGCATCCGAGCACCGAGCCGCCCCCGGAAGCGGAGTTCTACGAGCATTATCGCGATCTGATTCTGGAGCAGGACATCGTCTCGGTGCACATTTCGAGCGCCATGTCGAAAACGGCGAGCCATGCCCGCGAAGCAGCGATGCGCGGCAGCCGCTCGTTCGATCACCTGCCGGCGGAGCGCCAGAACATCGCCCTCGAAGTGGTCGACTCGAAGACCGTGTCGATCGGTGTCGGTCTGCAAGCTCTACTCGCCGCCCGCATGGCACGCCGTGGGGTCAAGGTGTCGGCCATTGCCCAGCGCCTGCGGGCGATGACGCCGCGGATTCATTTGCTCTTCGCCGTCGACACGTTCGATTTCCTGGTGCGCGGAGGGCGCATCGGTAAAGCCCGGGCGACGATGGGCCGGTTGCTCGGCATCAAGCCGATCCTCGGCGTGAGCGAGGGCGAGGTCACCGCGATCGACCGCGTGCGGGGTGGGCGCAAGGCCCATCCGCGCATCGTCGAGCTGGTGGCGCAAAGAATCGATCCCAGCAAGCCGATCATCGCCGGTGTCGCCCATGCCCGAGCTCCGGTGTGGGCCGATCGTCTGCGGGCTTTGCTGGAGGCGAAGTTCGAGGTCAAAGAGATGCTTCTGACCACCATCGGCCCGGTGGTCGGCGCGCATACCGGGCCGGGCTGTGTCGGCTGTATCGTCTTCCAGCCGGACGACGACGAGTGGCCGCTGGTGGCCGAGCTCGACTGATCGGCGTCAACCCGGCCGCCCCATCACCGTATGATTGAAGTAGCGTCACGGCTCGTGGCCGGGCGAATGTTGTGTTCAGTGGTTCGAAAAGTAAGGGGACTGCGGTATGCGTCGAACGATCGGTCGGTTGATTCTCTTCGCTCTAACGTTGGTTGGCGGCGGTTGCGCGAGCACGGGCTCCGAGTCCGAGGTGCAGACCATCCCGGTGCTCGATCCGCCGCCCGCCGGGCCGCGCGATCAGGCTGCGCGGCCAGCTCCAGGCCCAGCCTCGGACGCGTTACCGCCGTCGACCCGGCCAGGAGCCGAATCATCACTGACTGAGTCAGCGCACACCGAGTCATCGGCTGCTGAGTCATCGCCCGGGGCGCTGCCGGCCGCCGAGCCGCTGGAGTCTCCCGATGAGGCGATCACCACCCGCGTCGCCCTCGATCGTGCGCTCGAGTGGGCGTCGACAGGTCTGCGTCAGTACCACGACGGCGACCACGAGGCGGCGCGACGCAGCCTGAACGACGCCCGCATCATCCTGTTGCAGGCTGACCTGCCGGAAGCGATTCAGGAACAGGGGCTGTCGGTCCTGTCATGTGCCCTGTCGGAGGATCTGCGCCAGCACGACCTGGAGGCGATCGCCAAGATCCTCGAGGTCGAGTCGCGGCCGGCCGCCGAGCTCGAGGAGCGTGAGCTGATCGAGCGCGAGGTGCATCGCATCCTGCGGCGCTTCGGCGCGCCGCCGCCGCCGGACAACTATCTGACGATCTTCGTCGACGAGGTGCAACGCTACGTCGATTACTATCGCGGCTCGCAGCGCGAGTTCTTCGAGCGCTCCTACCGGCGGATGCACAAATACTCGCCCACCATCGAAGAGGTCTTCACCGCCCGCAACATCCCGGTGGAGCTCGGCTTCATGGCCTTGGTCGAGAGCGGCTTCAACCCGCGCGCCCGCAGCCACGCCAACGCTCGCGGCCTATGGCAGTTCATCCCCTCCACCGGCCGCCGTTACGGCCTGCGCCGGGTGGATGATTTCTGGGACGTGCGCATGGCCACCGAGGCGGCGTCGGAATACCTGCTCGACCTCATCGGCATCTTCGGCTCGCCGTCCTTCCTCCTTGCCACCGCGGCCTACAACGCGGGCGAGGGGCGCATCCAGCAATGCCTGCGCAAGCTCGACGACCCGTTCGAGAAGCGCAGTTTCTGGGAGATCCGCAGCTGCCTGGCCCGCGAGACGCGCGAGTACGTGCCGCGGATCATGGCGGCAGCGGTGATCAGCGCCGATCCGCAGCGCTTCGGCTTCGACCTACCGTCGGCCCAAGAGATGCGCCAGCGTTACGACGTGGTGGTGGTGCCTCGGGTGACCCGGCTCTCCCTCCTCGCCAGCCGTGCCGGCGTCAGCGTCGCCGATCTGAGGACCGCCAACAGCGATCTCGCCTCCACCGCCAGTGCCACCCCGGCACGCAACTTTCCCCTCTACGTACCGGTCGGTCACGGTGAGAGCCTAGAGACCCAGGTCGCCAGCCGTGCACCGGCGCCGACCCCCGCATCCCGGGCCGCGGACACCCCCAGATCCAGCACGCCATCGGCTGCACAGTCACGGGAGACGAACGAGGCGGTGCGCTACACCGTGCGCTCCGGCGACACGCTGAGCGAGATCGCCGAGCGCCACGGTGTGCGCTACACCGAGGTGGCCTCGTGGAACGGTCTGCGGCGACCCTACCGTCTACAGGTTGGCCAGAAGCTCACCCTCTATCCCCGCGGTACTCCGGGGCGTATCGTCTACACGGTCAAGCGGGGTAACAACCTGCGCGCCATCGCCGATATCTTCCGCGTCCGTTACCGCGACGTCATGGCCTGGAACAATCTGCGGCGCAGCACCCTGCGGGTCGGTCAGAAGCTGGTCATCCATCCGCCGCGACCCGTCCGCGCCGAGAGCTATCGGGTACGCCGTGGCGATTCGGTCGCCCGCATCGCTAGCCGCTTCGGCGTGCCGGTGCGCGACGTCCTGACCGCCAACGGCCTGGGCTCACGCACCGTGATCCGGCCGGGGCAGCGGCTGTTGGTCTACGTCGGCTAGCTGACGCGACCCTCGCCGACTTCGAAGAGATCCGCAGCCGGTTTTCGGGATCGCCGACCGGCGTGCTGGCGGATTGCCATGGGAATTTGGCCGTTGCACAGTTGTGCCCGGCGGATTTCCATTTGTTATTCGTTCCTACACGTTTGTGCCCGGCCGATGGCCCTTCGATGCGTGCTGCTGCACGTTTGTTCCCGGCCGATCGCCGTAGGGTTCATGCGGCTGCACGTTCGTGCACGGCGGAAATTCGAGGGTTGATCTCCGCTGCACATTTGTTCCCGGCCGATTTCCGACCGTGGCCCGCCGTTGCACAGTCGTTTCCGGCGGATTCTCATTTGTTATTTCTTCCGACACGTTTGTTCCCGATGGACTTTCCTCCGTTTTTCTCCTCTGCACGTTTGTGCACGGAGGATGTTCGTCCGTTTTTCTCCTCTGCACGCTTGTGCACGGAGGATGTTCGTCCGTTTTTCTCCTCTGCACGTTTGTGCACGAAGGATGTTCCTTCGTTTTTCTCCTCTGCACGTTTGTGCACGGAGGATGTTCCTCCGTTTTTCTCCTCTTGCGAGCTTACTCGGAAGCAGCCGCGCGCAAGAGCAGCCTTATCCGGCCCTGCTAGGGAACCGGCATCGCGGGATCACCAAGGAGGTTGTAAGTGTAAGGCATGGTCCGGTCGGCGGATCCGGTCGCCACGAGGGTCTGCAAAGCTGTTGCGACAGCCTCGCCCAGGGTGGCCGTGCCGGAAACGAAGATCGCCTCATAGAAGGCTCGATCGAGCGTCGCCGCGTCGGGATTGTTGGACAGTAGGGAAGCGCCCCAGAAGGCGATCGCCCCGTGGTCTTCGGCCCGCACGAGCGCCTCGCCGAGTGAGGCGAAACCGGGCAGGTCGAATCGGCCGGACAAACAGCTCAGGGCGGTAACGACGGGCAGCCGCTCGCCATTGGCGAGAGACGCGATATCGGCCGTTGTCCACAATCCCTCATCAGCCATCCGATCGACGCCGCCGTGCCCGATGTAGTTGACCATGGCCGCGCCTTCTGCGAGTCGAGTCGACAGGAGCTCACGCGCCGCGGTCACGGGCAGCTCTGCCAGGTGAATCTGATCGACCGAGGTGGCTTGCCCCAGGAGATCGGCGATGGCATCGCTATCGGCCGAGAAATTACCGGCGAGGTCCGGATCGTCGGCGAGCAGGAGCACGTGACGGCGCCAGGCGCCGCCGGTCTGGTCGCGAGCGATCAGCTTGTCGATCACCCGATCGAGCTCGGCAGCGTTTCGCACCGGAAGCCGGCCGATGGCGAGCGGTGGCGCTCCTGCGTTTGCTGCCGCGAAGTCAACCAGCGCCTGGTCGGAACCGGCCAAGCCGTGTGGCGTGCTCACGAGGAGCGGCGGCAGAAGGTTCTCACTCAAGCCAAGGACGTTCTCATAGTCCCAGGAACCGTCGCCAGCGAGCACCACATAGCGTGGCCGCACGTGCCATTCGTCTCGGGCCCAAGACAAGAAGTCGCGTAGCGCTCGAGGATTCGCAATCCCGTGATTGAAGGCAAATTCGATATCTTCGAGGGCCACCACCGCCACCTCGAGGCCTTGTGATGCACGATGTTCGGCGAGCCTTTCGGCGACCGGAACGAGTGCTGCGGGGGCCACGACGACATACTCGGCCCCCGCTACGCCCAAGGCCTGCGGTTGCCAACCGGTCACCGTCGCCCGAGGGACGGCGGCGAGGTTGACCGCAAGGTAGGGTACTTCTGCGGATCGGGTCTCGAAACGCACGCTGTAGCCGTCAGCGCCTCCCTCGATCAGGGCGTCGGAACGCAAGATCGGCTGCAGCGGGTCCTGCAAGTCGAAAACCGCTAGCTCGGGCGCAGCGAAGCCTTCGACGGTCACCAGCGAATCGTTACCACCGCGCAGGTGCAGCGCCTCATCTACCGCTTCATAGCGGCGTTGATAGGTGAGCTCGAGTCGGTCGAGGAAGAAAACACTCAGAGCGACTCCGGGGTTTCTGAGCCCTGTCACGGTCACTGTGTTGTCACCGTCGAGCAGCAGACCCGGATCGATGGTGAGCTCCAGGTGGTGGCGTTCGGTGCCATCCCAGGTACCCCCACCGATGGTGGCGCCGTTGAGGCGCACCGATGCGTGGTGGTCCGGCCCGAAAGCGTTCGGAGAGGTTCCCAGGAGTATCAAGTTCAGCGTGGCGGGCGCCGAGGTGTCGACACTCTCGGCGTGGATCGGGAGGTCGACGCTGCCGAGGTTCGGGTCCTCGGCGACGATGAACTCCCAAAACCAGAGGCCCTCTTCGGGATCACTCTGCACCGCGACCACGGGCAGGCGATCCTGTTCGAAGACGACCTTGTCGAGGAAGGTCTGTTGGGTGCTCGTCGTCGCCGTGATGGGCTGTCCGCCTTCGGCGATCGTCAGGCCTCGCCGAGGCTGCAGCCAGTAGACATTCTCATCAGTGTAGATGCTATCGATCGCTTCGCCGTAGAAGAACAGGCTGTTCGCATCGGCCGCGGGCAAGGTGGCAACCCGCTGGCCGCGGTGGGTCAAGAGCAACCGGCCACGATCGATCTGTCGCCTCGCCCAGGCTACGCTACGACCGAGAGCCGCCGCGATATCCTCTGCGGGCAGGGCGTGCAGACCGGTCGAGCGCACGGTGATTTTCCCCAGGCGGAGTCCGGGCGCAGCGAGCGGCGAGGGCGGTGCAACGCCTGAGTGCACGGCGGATGAGTCCATGGCCGAGGGCGTCAGCGGCCGTGCTTGGCGCGAGTAGGGCAGATCCTGAGCCAGCTTCGTCGCCAAGCCTTCGCCTGCGCCACTCAGGTCCGCCGCCTCGACCCGGCCCAAGAAAGGGCCATGGATCGTCCTCTTGCCGGACTGCTCCCACTCCACCAGGCGATAGGCATAGCTGTCTCCGACCTGGATCTGGCGGTCCGCGAGGCGATACACCGCGCCCTGCGGAGCGATCGGGACGGCCGGCAGAGGATCCTCCGCCAGACGCCTGAAGCGTTGCGTCGCCTCGTCCCAGCTTTCCAAGTAGAAGCCTGCCGTCGCCGCCTCGCCAGCGGTCTCCCATTCGACGATTGTCGCGGCGGGATATCCGACGACCCTGAAGTAGGTGACGGATGTGTAAGTCAAGTCGGCGGTGAAGGTACACTCGACCGCTTCGTAGTCGGTTCCGCTGCCGAGGGCTCCGGTCCCCACCTGTGTGGCGACGCCGGTCGCTTTGTCGATCGTCCACAGGCGGTTCCGTGTCGCGGCAGGTCCGGACGTGCCGGTGGTGCCATAGAGCTGGCCGCTGTCGTCGAAGCTGAGTCCCTCCATGTCGAGGATGTCGGTGCCGGTGGTACTGCCGACACGTAGGTCGGCGACCAGGGTGGTCGTACCGGTCGTTTTGTCGACGGAGTAGAGCTCGTCGCCATCGGTGGCATAGAGCTGGCCGTCGTCATCCGGATCGAACGCGATGTCGTCGACTTGGTTGCCGATATCGTCCGAGCCGGAGCCGGTGATTTCGACGAAATCCTCGCCCGTGCCGAAGGCATCGGGAAGGAACTCGCCGGTACTGGTGAGGATGACGAAAAGCTCGTCCGCTCCGGCGCTCGCGTTCGAGCCATAGAGCACCAGAGTCGTCGGATCGAACGAGAGGCCGTCGACATCGGTAAAGGCCACGTTGGTGGAGGAGCCCCCGATCGTCGCCGTGCCGGTGCCAAAGGTGCTCGACAACGGGAAGAACTGGCCCGTCGTCCGATTCAGGCGCCCCAACTGGTCGGTGTCGGAGCCGTACAGTGCGCCGTGCTCGACCTGGTAGGCCACGGCTTCGATCGACGAGACCTGAGTGTCGCCGAGGGTCGTCGGAACACCGGCGCTGCCGCCGGTCAGCGGAATCTCCTTGAGCTCGTCGTTGCTATCTGAGACGGCGTAGCAGAGCGCGGTGGAGGGTGCTGCCAGCACGCCGTCGAACTCGATGCGCAGTACCGGAGCGGAGTCACTCTCGCCGTTGAACGACTCGGCGGTGCGCTGGCAAGCGCTGGAGCTGCAACCGGAGACCGCCGCCTCGATGAGGATCGCCAGCGCGTTGCCGCTGGACCAGCCCGGGCGATCGATGATCTCCTGGACGATCGTGGTGATGTCTGGGCTTTGGTGAATTTCATTCACCGTATTCCAAGCCGGAAGGGAGCTCCAGGCGACACTGGCGGTTGTCGTGGTGCGGTTCGACAGGTCTGAATTGGTTGTCGTGAAGGTCGAGGCATCGTCGGCATCTTGACCGTTGATCACGATCGAAGTGGACCCGGTGTCGGTTTCATCCGTGGTGAACTCGAGCACCGCACTGACGATGGTGGTGCCCTGGGGGATGGTCACATCCTGGAAGCGCAAGCCGACGATCTGCTGCGTCGTGCCGTCGAAGACCAGCTCCATATCTGAGCTGGTCAGGTTCACCGCGCCGCTACTCACGTTTTCCTCGGCATCATCAGAACCCTGGACGACACGGAGGTCGAGGAACCCAGCGAGAACGGGCGAAACCAGCGCAGCGTGGACGACAATCCACATGGCCACTGCCTTGAACAAAGAGCTGGTCTTCGAGCTCCGCCGATTTTGCTTCATCTTCAACCCCCGCCTGGTCGATGAGCCTGTTGTCTTGCCCAGTCCGCGAACATCCGCTGTGGGAGACTTCGAGAGCCTAGCAGCGCAGGGTGACATCACCCATGACGTCCCAGGGGTTGCGAACGAAAGCGGCGGGAGGACCGACGAGGGGGAAAAACTTACGCTTGGGAGTGATCGATCTCAGGGCTCACTTATCGAGATCCGGCTTCCCACGGTCGACCGATGCCGTCGTCACCCAGGTCGAGAGCCTGCTTTGATCCGCGCCGCGGCGTGAGCTGTCGAGTCGATTAGCGCCGCCGCAGGCTCCGGACCGCCCGTTGGATACCCAACCCGACGAACTCCATCCGGTCGCGCGCCAGGCCCCGCCCGATCGATCGCAGCACTTGCTTGCGCAGCCGCAGCTTGGTCTTGCGATGGGCGTCCAGGTCGAGCTTGGAGTACTCGGCGGCCCGCTCGGCAGCGACCGCGGCGAGGTCCTGCGGCTCGACGGCGCGATCCAAGAAGCCCGCCGCCACCGCCGACCGAGGATCGAAGCACTCCGACAGGGTGACCGCACGAACGAGGTGGGCCGGATCCAGGCGTTGCCGGCAGATGGCGACGGCCGAGTGCGGCACGGTCAAACCGATCGCCACTTCATTGGCCATGATCTTGTAATCGCCCAGCGCACCCACTCGATAGTCGCCGGACAAGAGAAGAAACGAGCCCATGGCGACCGCGTGGCCGGTCGAGGCGATGAGAACCGGCGTCGGAAACGCCAACAGGCGGGCTGAGAGCTCGAAGCCACCGGTCAGCATGCCGAACGCATCCAGGACGCCAGATTGCAAAATCTTCAAATCGAAGCCGGCGCAAAACATGTCGGGCCGGCCGGTCAGCACGACGATCGCCTGGTCGCGCTGCGCTCGATCCAACGCCGCGTTGAGTTGCGACAGCATCGTCGGCGAGACCAGGTTGTTCTGCCCGTCGTCCATCGTGATGGTCGCAACCGGGCCGTCTAAGCTGTAAGTCACGATCGGCGATGACAAAGCGCTCTCCTCGGCCGGCCGAGAACTGCTGACTCTCGGCAGTTCGGCCATAGCTCCGGCGATGGTACACGAACGTCTTCTGGCCGATCGGCAAATGTCGGTCGACTTGACAGCGACCTACGAGCCGCAGTCAGCCAGCGGGTTGAGCCTCTCCGTGCACCGAGGTGTCTGGCCGGTACTTCTCCCAGGCGAACCAGAGGGAGTAGGTGGAGATCAGCTCTCGCAGCTGCTGCCCGGCGAGGGGGCCATCGATCGCTCGACCGCTGATCGCATCCCAGGTGGTCCCGGTCTCGCCGTCGCGGAGCTGATCGCCCGTCAGCTCGAAGTTGAGCTGGCGATCATCCACCCGCCGATC
>JBCCGX010000091.1:0-15282 GCA_039029035.1 Acidobacteriota bacterium
CAAGTCGGTGGTATTCCGGCGGTTGACTTGCGGAAGTGGCGCCGACAGGTCGCCGGGCTCGATCGCCTCGGACGGTTGGCGCGGCGCCTGCGGGCGCTGGAGAAGCGGGTCGAGAAGGACTCCTGAGCCGCCTTGCCTCGGTGACCCGGCCTCAGAACCCAAGCTAAGTGACAGTTTCGTATCGAAGGATGAGCGACGATCGATGACTACGATGATCCATCCAACCGCGGTGGTTGATCCGCAGGCGCAGCTAGCCGACGATGTGCAGGTGGGGCCTTACGCCATTATCGGCGCCGGCGTCGAAATCGGAGCCGGCACGCGAGTCGACGCCGGAGCACAGATCCAGGGGCCGACCCGCATCGGCGAGGAGAACCACCTCTACCCCTATGCGTGTGTCGGTTTCGATCCGCAAGACCTAAAGTTTCGCGGGGAGGACACGAGACTCGAAATCGGCGCGCGCAATCAGTTCCGCGAGCATTGTACGGTCCACCGCGGCACCGGCAAGGGCGGCGGTCTGACGACGATCGGCGACGATAATCTGTTCATGGTCTTCACTCACATCGCCCACGATTGCCACGTCGGCAATCGAACGATCTTCTCCAACAACGGCACCCTGGCCGGGCATGTCGAGGTGGCGGACGATGCCTTGGTCGGCGCCTTCAGCTCAGTGCACCAGTTTTGCCGCATCGGGCGGCATGCCTACATCGGCGGCTATTCGGTGATCACCCGTGATGCCTTGCCGTTCGTCAAGACCGTCGGCGTCAAGCCGGCTTGCTATGGGGTCAATCGGATCGGCCTCGAGCGCAAGGGGTTCAGCACCGACGCCCTCGAGCCGCTGGAAGCTGCTTATCGGATTCTCGTGCGCTCGAAATTGAATACGGCCCAGGCCCTCGACCGATTGCGCCAAGAGCTCGGTGAGGAGCCTGAGGTGGCCTACATCGTCGAATTCGTTGCCCAGTCGCAGCGCGGGGTGATCAAGGAGACGCCACGCCGCTCGGGGCAGCGAGGAGGGTAGAGTCATTACGCAGCAAGGACAGTCTCAGGGCGCCTCCAGGACGCCCCGTTTGCGGGTCGGCGTGGTGGGTACGGGCGCCATGGGCCGACACCACGTGCGGATTCTCTCCGCCTTGCCGGAGGCGGACCTGGTCGGCATCTATGATCAGCGCCCGGAGCTGGCGGCCAAGCTGGCTGGCGAGCACCGCACTCAGAGCTGCCGCAGCTTGGAAGAGCTCACTGAGCAAGCGGAGGCGATCGTCCTCGCCGTGCCGACCTATGGCCATGCGCAGATCGGCTGCGAGCTTCTCGCTGCCGGTGTGCATGTCTTAGTCGAGAAGCCGATGGCCTCGACCCTTCAAGAGGCGGATCAGTTGTTGGCTGCGGCGAGAAAGCCGATCGATAGCGGCCCGAATCCACGGGTGCTCGGGGTCGGTCACGTCGAGTTCTACAACCCGGCAGTGCAGGCTCTGCTGGCGGTCGACGAGAAACCACGCTTCCTCGAGGTCCAGCGATTATCGCCGTTTACCCCGCGTAGCCTCGATGTCGATGTGATTCTCGACCTGATGATTCACGACCTTCAGCTGCTCCATGCCCTCGACTCCAGCCCGATCAAGGAGATTCGAGCGACCGGGATCGATGTCCTGACCCAGCGGATCGACATCGCCAGCGTGAGGATCGAGCTGGCGTCTGGCGTGGTCGCCAACGTCAATGCTTCGCGAGTTTCGGCCGAGGGGGTCCGCAAGCTGCGGGTCTACCTCGGAACGCGCTATCTCTCGGTCGATTATCGCAAGCAAGAGATCAAGGGTTTCGGGCTGCGCGAAGAAGGCGAGCATCGCTTGATCATGCCCGAGACGATCGCGGTCCATCGTTGCGAGCCGCTGCGGGCCGAGCTCGAAGCTTTCATCGCCGTTTGTCAGGGGCGCGAAGCGCAGCTCGTCACCGGCGAAGACGGTCGTCGGGCTCTGGCGACCGCGTTGGCGATCCGCGATGCGATCGCCAAGATCTGACGGACAGATCTGACGGACCGAAGAACAACCAGCGGCCTGCAATACAACGCGGCGAGCGGAGGCATCCCATGGTGGAGCACAGGATCGGAGTGATCGGAGGCAGTGGCCTCTACGGCATGGAAGGGCTCAAAGTTCACGAGGAGCGGCGGATCGAAACGCCTTTCGGTGACCCGTCCGACGCCTACATCCTGGGAGAGATCGATGGCGCCGAGGTGGCGTTCCTGGCGCGCCATGGCCGCGGCCACCGGATCTCGCCGTCGGAGCTGAACTTCCGCGCCAATATCTTTGGCTTCAAGACCCTTGGGGTCGAGCGCCTGCTCTCGGTCAGCGCCGTCGGTTCGATGAAGATCGAGTACGAGCCGTTACACATCGTGGTGCCGGATCAGTTCTACGATCGCACCCGTCATCGGCGCGATACCTTCTTCGGTGACGGCCTGGTCGCCCACGTGTCGATGGCCGATCCGGTATGTCCCGGCCTGCGCGGGCTGCTAGCCGATTCGGCCGATGCCGCCGGCGCCACGGTGCACCGCGGTGGGACCTACCTGTGCATGGAGGGGCCCCAATTCTCGACCCGTGGTGAATCGATGATCTATCGCAGCTGGGGCGTCGACGTCATCGGAATGACCAACCTGCAGGAGGCCAAGTTGGCGCGCGAAGCCGAGATCTGTTACGCCACCCTGGCGATGGTGACCGATTACGATTGCTGGCACGAGGAAGAGGAGGACGTCAGCGTTGACGCGGTACTCGAGGTCTTGCGTCGTAACGCCGCCATGGGGCAGGACGTGATCCGTCGCGCCGCCAGTCGCATCGGGCAGGGTGAGGTGTTGGCTGATTGTCACTGCGGCTCTGCCTTGGCTGCTGCCTTGATCACCGATCGCAGCGCTATCCCGCCTGCGACGGCCCGCCGCCTGGCACCGATTGTCGGCAAGTATCTGGACGTGCCGCAGGACGATTGAAGCGATGCGTATTCTGGTGACCAACGACGACGGTATCTTCTCCGAGGGCATCAAGCTCTTGGCGGAAGCCTTGAGCTCGCTGGCCGAGATCACTGTCGTTGCGCCGGACCGCGAACAGAGTGCTAGCGGCCACTCCTTGACGTTGAACCGGCCTTTGCGGATGCGGCAGATCCGAGAGCATTGGTACGCTGTCGACGGCACCCCGACCGACTGTGTCAATCTCGGCATCCAGGGGGCACTCAAGGAGGCGCCGCCGGACCTGGTGGTCTCGGGCATCAACTTTGGTCTCAACATCGGCGGCGACGTGACCTATTCGGGCACAGTGAGCGCTGCTTTCGAGGCCAATCTACACGGCTTGCCCGGCATCGCCTTCAGTCAGGAGATCGCCGAGGGTTTCTCCTTTGCCGACGCGGCACAGATCGCTCGCCAGATTGTCTCTTTGTTGGTCGCCGACGAGCTGCCGAGCGACCTCCTGCTCAACGTCAACATCCCGGCGGCCCGTCCGGCCGGGGTGCGCTGGACTCGGCTCGGCAAGCGGACGTACCAGCAGACCGTGGTGGAGAAGCGCGATCCGAAAGGGCGCAAGTACTATTGGATTGCCGGAACGCCTGAGTGGGAGCACGAGAGCGGCACCGACTTCGCCGCTCTCGGCGAGGGCTACGTCACGGTGACGCCTCTACATCTCGACTTGACCGACTATCGGGGGCTGGAAGAGTCGGCGCCCCTGCGCGAGACCTTGGAGCGTTTCGACGTCTCGGCGCCATGGCAGACGGCTTCCTGAAGACCACCGCGCGACCGGACGTCATGGATCCCTACAAGTACCGCCGCCAGCAGATGGTGCGCAAACAAGTCGAAGGTCGCGGCGTGCAAGACCCGCGCATCCTCGACGCGATGCGTGAAGCACCGCGGCATCTTTTCGTGCGGGATCACCTGAGCGCCGAGGCTTACGGCGACTACGCTCTGCCGATCGAGTGCGGGCAGACCATTTCGCAGCCCTACGTGGTGGCGCGTATGACCGAGCTGCTGGATGTTGATGCGTCGCACTCGGTGCTCGAGATCGGCACCGGCTCGGGCTATCAGACCCTGATCCTGGCGCGCCTGGCGGCGCGGGTCTACTCGCTCGAGCGGATCGGCGAGCTGGCGCGGCGCGCCATCGAGCGCCTAAGGCCGTTTCAGCTCGACAACGTCAAGATCCAGATTTTCGACGGCACCGTCGGGTGGAGCGGGGTCGGGCCCTTCGACCGAATCCTGGTGACCGCCGCAGCGCCTAGGGTGCCGCGGCCCTTGCTCGAACAGCTCAAGGTCGGTGGCAAGCTGGTGGTTCCTGAAGGCGATCGCAGCAGTCAGCAGTTGATTGTCTACGAGAAAACGGAGCAAGGTCTCGGCCAGCTGACCGGCGAGGCGGTGGCGTTCGTACCCCTGATCGGGCGCCATGGCTGGTCCGAGAGCGAGGTCGGATGAGCCATCCCGGTAGGAGGTCTCTCGATGTTTGACTCGCCTTTGCGGGCGGTGCGCTGGATCGTCAGTGGCACGGTCCAAGGAGTCTCCTATCGTTACTTTACCCAGCAAGCGGCGCGGGATCTCGAGCTGACGGGCTGGGTCAGGAACCTCGCCGACGGCACGGTCGAAGTGCAGGTAGCCGGAGATTCGGAGGTCATCGAGCGTTTCCGAGCTCAGCTGCTGCAAGGCCCGCGGTTCGCTCGTGTCGATGACATCGCCGAAGAACCGGCAGACACGGATCGCTTGGTGCGCTCCCTTGGCCACCGCGGCTTCGATATCCACTGGTAGCTCGCGCCAAGGTCGATAGCATGGCAGCGACAGGCGACTGTGTTGGCGAGAGGTGCGTAGTACTGGCACGAGGAGCACATTGCTGGCAAACGGTGCACAGGGCTGGCAAGAGGTGCGAGTAGTAGGCACGAGGAGAACCGTTCGGACCCTGAGAACAGCTCGGAGAAGAGAGCGATGGAAGATCTGAAGCGATACATCCGCGAGGTCGCGGACTACCCCAAGCCCGGCATCAATTTCTATGACATCACCACCCTGCTGAAGGAGCCCCAGGGACTGCGTGCCACGGTCGACAGCTTCGGCCGACTGTTCCGCGACCGGGTGATCGACAAGGTCGTCGGTATCGAGTCGCGCGGCTTCCTCTTCGGGCCGCAGCTCGCCTACCAGTTTTCCGCTGGCTTCGTGCCGGTACGCAAGCCAGGCAAGTTGCCGGCCGAAACGGTGTCGCAGTCTTACGAGCTCGAGTACGGTACTGACGAGCTCGAGATGCATCGCGACGCGGTCGAGGCGGGGGAGCGGGTCTTGATCGTCGACGATGTCATCGCCACCGGCGGAACCGCGGCGGCGACGGCAGAGCTGGTGAAGTCTTGTGGCGCCGAGGTGGCGGGTTTCGGCTTCGTCGTCGAGCTGACTTTCCTCGATGGTCGCAGTAAGGTCGGAGACTACGACGTCCAGACCCTGGTGCGTTACTAGGGCTCGACGTATAATCGGCCTTCCCGCGGCTGTAGCTCAGGTGGATAGAGCGGGAGTTTCCTAAACTCTAGGTCGGGGGTTCGAGTCCTCCCAGTCGCACCAATCACTGCCCCAATTCGAAGCAGGCTCCGCCCCCGCGTAGCCTGTCCGATAGCTTCCTCATGGAGATTCGCTCATGAGCCAGCGACTCACGCGCAAAGAGATCAAACAAGACATCAGGGAAGACGAATTTCGCGGCTACATGTTGCGGGTCTTCGAATTCGTTCAAGAACGGCCCCGGGTCGTCGCCGGCGGAGCCTTCGGGGTCGTGGCCCTCGTGTTGGTCCTGGCCGGACTCCTGACCTACCTCGACAGCCGCAGCAACAAGGCCAGTGAGGAGCTCGCTGACGCGATCGAGATCGCCAACGCGCCCTTGACCGGTGACGATGCGGCGACCGACGACGAGTCGCCGGTCTTCGCCAGCGCGGACGAGCGCACGGCTGAAGCGCGCAAAGCGTTCGAGCAGGTGCGCGGCTCGGTGGGCTCGAGCATCGCCGGTGATGTGGCCGATTTGTACCTGGCGGATATTGCGATCGAGGAGGGGGATACCGAGAGGGCACGGCAGATCTGGGAGGCCTTCCTGGCCCAGCACGAGGATCATCTGTTGGCGTTGTCGGTTCGGGTCAATCTGATCCACCTCGATCGTCAGAGCGGCCGCGCGCAAGAAGTGGCCGATGATTTGCAGCAGGCTCTCGAGCAGTCCAAGAAGACTCTGCCCGAAGATGTCATTCTGTTCGAGCTCGGCCAGACGCTCGAAGTGCTGGACCAGCAGGAAGCCGCCTTCGACATCTATCAGCGGATCATCGACGACCATCCGCGCTCGCCTTACACGGCGAAGGCGAGGCAGATCACCACCGCTGCATCTTGAGCCTTTAGGGCAGGCACGACGCTCGCCGCCGCGTCTTCGCTCGCGGCCTTGTCTTACCGAGGCCGGCGAGCTGCAGTGATTTACGGCTCGTACCCTCTGGTGGGTCGCCGGCCCCTAGCGCGTTGCGCCGTTGGAGGGGTTGTTGCAGTCTTCTGCTGCCAGCAGCCGACGATTGGCATATACTCAGCCGATCAACAATTGGGGTGGTGGTCCGGGAGGGCAACTCGGCGCATGTGCGCCAGAGCTACCGGCACCGCTGCGCTTTGCGCTCAGCCAGGGGAGGCGGGATCATGGAGTCAGCACGTAGGCCTCCTAGGCCAGCACTCTCTGTTCTTGCACAAACAACTCGATTCCTGAAGGACCCATTCGCTCTGCTGAGCGACTGTCGCCAGGAGTGTGGAGATATCTTTGCTCTCAAGATCCTCGGGATGGGAGAGTGGGTCTTTCTCTGCTCTCCGCCGCTGGTCGAGGAGATGCTGAAGGCGCCGGATGACTACCTCTCAGCAGGCGAGTTCAATCACCAGTTCTTAGCTTATCTGTTGGGCTCGGACTCGATGATCGCCAAGGATGGAACCGATCATCGTCTCCGCCGTAGCCTGTTGTCGCCTTTCCTCAATGGCAAAGAGGCGACGGGGCACACGTCGGTCAGCCGCCGGATCACCGAGGAGACGATTCAATCCTGGCCCTTGCGCGAGGAGTTCTCTCTTCTGCCGCACACGACGATGATCACTCTGCGCCTGCTGGTAGCGACGATTACGGGTATCCGAGATCGGCAGCGGCTCGACAAGCTAGTCGACCTGGCCAGCGAGTTCTTCGAGGAGGCTCTCAAGTCTCGCCTCATGTTGATGCCGCAACTGCAGTGGGACCTCGGAAAGTGGAGTCCCTGGGGGCGGATTCTGTGGTTGCGGGAGCAGCTACGGCAGGCCTTGGAAGTCGAGATCGAGGCGCGCCGCCGCGACTGTGAGTCGCCGCCGCAGGATATTCTGTCGGCTCTGGTGATGGCACGCGACAGCTCTGGCGAGCCGTTCGCTAACGAAACGATTCTCGACGAAATCGTCAACCTGGTGTCGGCGGGACAGGAGACCTCGAGCCGGATTCTCGCCTGGGCCGTGCGTGGCATTCTGCAGAATCCGCAGGCCTTGAACCGTATTCGCGAGGAGATCTTAGAGACGCTCGGGGATCGCCCCATCGAGCCCGAGGATCTGCCGCGCCTACAGTTCCTCGGCGCGGTGGTCGACGAAGCGATCCGTTTCCAGCCGCTCGGACCGTTCATCGGGGCCCGCAGGACCAAGAAACCTTTCGTCATCGGCGGCTTCGTCATGCCCGAGGGGTCGATTGTCGCCCACTGCCAGGCGGAGATCAGCCAACGGGAGGATCTCTTCCAGCAGCCGAATGGCTTCCATCCGGAGAATTTCTACGAGCAATCCTTCGGCTCCTATGATTGGTGCCCTTTCGGTGGCGGTGCCCGCACCTGCCTCGGGCGCGGGCTAGCCCTGACCCACATCAAGGCCGTGCTGGCGACACTGTTCCAGCACGCCGAGCTGAAGCTGTGCCAGAGTGACGTGAAGCCAGTCACCGGCGGTTTCCTTCTGGTGCCCGAAGACGGTCTGTTGGTCGAGCTCGAGGCGCGTCATTGACTTGCGGCCACCTCTGACTGAAAGCAAGTGACTGGCAGGCAGTGGTCGCGTCACAGGTCTGTCGCGCCACAGATCGATTGTCCCTTGCTCGCGGCGGCTGGCGGAGAGAGAATGAAGGGGTCTCGCTCCACGTGCTTCCGACTGCCGAAGCGTTGCGATGGATAAGAAGCTCCCGTTGTTCGCAGCCAGGTCGATCCATGTTGTCTGTTTGAGCCTGGTCCCGGTCTGGGCGACGACCGGCTGTTCCTCACCGCCAAGCGCCTCGCTCGAGGCGCCGGTCATTTTGCCCAGTCCGCCTCTCGAACGCGGCTATGTTCCGCGGGGCTGTGGCTTCGATATGAACCGCAACGGTATCGTCGGCGAGCCGGCCGATTGCGATGTCTGCGACGGTGAGACGCGCGATCCGGACGGCGACGGTGTCAACGAAGATTTGATCTACGTCGATGCCGATGAGGGCAGTGATCGGCTGGGCAACGGCAGCCCGGAGCGGCCCTATCAGACAATCCAGTACGCCTGGAGCTCTGCCGACGGACCCGGTGACGGAGCGGAGGACATCATCTGTTTCAAGGGTTGGGCGACGACGGAAGAGGGCATCACGCCCGGAGTCAGCGGGGTCCCTTCGACCTACACCGTGCCGCGCTCTGGCAGCCAGGCTCGGGATTGGAAGTTGCCGCTCAATCCCACCATGCTCGTCGGCTGGGACACCGACAATGACGGCCTCTATCCGCCTTTCGACACCGACGAGACGGCGGTGCTCGATGGGGCCGGTGATGGAGCGACCAAGGGGCTGGCGCAAGTCTTCCGCTTGGGACCGAAGAACGATTACTTGGAGATCGCTCATCTCTACATATCGGACTACGGGCGTTACTCGCCAGGGCTCGATTCCGGCCTGCTGATCTACGGTCCGCGCGGCGACGGCGTTGACTACACCTACTATCACGACCTCGAAATCCACTCGATGCACAAGGATCGTGGAACCGATGTCGGCAAAGATTTCACCATCAACGTCTTCAATTCTGGGTTGCATTGGGCCAACTTCTCCAATCTGCTCTTTGCCGACAACGGTGGCTGGTTCGTGCGTGGCTCGGGTCCGGACAAGGCGCCCGATGACGGCCCCATGCGTTGGCAGAACATCACCCGGACGGTCCACGACTGCGATTTCACCGATTGCGGTCAGGCCGCCGGCTGGCCAGGCTTCAAGATCTGGGGCTATATCTCACGCATCGAGATTCTCGATTCGATCTGGGACGCTAACGTCGCCCATTGGGAGCCCAATCCCCATGGAGGGCACGGGGCAACCGTGATCGCTATCGGGCAGTGCACCCAAGACTGGATGATTCGCAACAACGAGTTCATCGATCCATCGATCGCTTTGCGGATTCAGCCGGCTTCGCAAGGATTCTGTGACGACGAAGACGCTCGGCCGGTGGATAAAGTGGTGTTTGATCGCAACATCGTTCGCAATACCTATGGCGCTTGGGGATTCGGCAATGTCGGTGTGGATGTGGCGCGATTCGCCGAAGGCGAGGGCGACTTTCCTGGTGAGGTGCTCGGCGATTTGGTCATTACCAACAACTTTCTTTCGACCGCCAAGGTAGGGTGGGAGAGCTGTATCTGGACGGCGGTGGGCAATCACGTTGCGCCGCCGCCGGGGCGTGTGGTGATCGCCAACAACACCTGCGCGGGCCAGATTCGACGCTGGGGAGCGATCTCCGTCGGCGGTGTGGACGGAGCAGAAGACCCAGCCTTCATGCAACAGCGTTACGTCGTCAAGAACAACATCGTCACCGGCCTGGGCGAGGAGCAAGCCAATATCCAGGCGGCCTACGCCCCGGTCGATTGGGTCTCTGACAGCAACATCTTCGACGATACCGGACTTTTCCGCTGGCCTGGTGAGGGCGAAGCGGACCTCGACACCTGGCGTCAGCTAACCCGAGGCGATGGCAGCTCCCATGAGTGTCAGCCTCAGTTCGTCGATTCCACCGGTGGAGATTTTCGCCTGGCCCGAACCGACAACTGCGCGCAAGGACGAGGGCAGAATCTCTCCAGTCTCGTTGGCGGCGATATCGACGGCGACCGTCGTCCTGAAGGAGAAACGCCGTGGGACGTCGGTGCCGATCAGTTGCCTGCAAGGTCTTCTGCGGAGCCCCCATATCGCTACGCCGGCGCTCCGGCGGACGTGCTGCCCGCCGGTAGTGAGCGTGCGACACTGGGGCTGGCGACCGATGAGGACAGTATCTGCCGCTGGAGCTGGGATGAAGAGGTTGCCTATAGTGCAATGGAGGAGACTTTCGCCTTGACCGGCGGGCGGACACACTCAGCCGACGTCACCGAGTTGGTTGAAGGGGAGAGCTACGAGTTTTACGTGCGCTGCATCGATTCACTGGGTAACGTCAATCCTGAGGATTACGTGATCGCTTTCCGCGTGGCTGACTTGAACACCGGGCTGGCTGGCTACTGGCCTTTCGACGACGGGGCCGGCATCACTGCCACAGATGGCAGCGAGCACGACGGTCAGGGCACGTTGGTCTACGACCCGCGATGGAGCAGTGGCCGGATCGGCGGAGCGCTGACCTTCGGCGGCCAAAAGGACTACGTGTCGATCGATCCGTCGGCCGGCCTCGACTCCGTGCAGAACCTGACCCTGGCGACCTGGGTTCGCGCGTCGCCCACCGGCCGACGGCAGGCGGTTCTCGACAAGCGCGATGCGATCGACGACGGCTACGGCATGTACCTGGACAGCTCGGGGCGCTTGCAGGTGATTCTCAACCATACTGAGCTCATCAGCTCCCGGCGTGTCGCGGACGGTCGATGGCATCACGTCGCGGCAGTCTACGATGGCGAGGACTTGGCGCTGTATATCGACGGGCGGGAAGATCGTTGGGATTGGATGAACGCCGGCCCGGTCGAAACCCTCGGTGAGTTGCGCGTTGGTGGACCTTGGAGAGATGCAGCGCAGAACTATCTGGCTGGCTCTGTCGACGATCTGCGGGTCTACAAGCGACCTCTGGCCGGCGAGGAGATCGCTCGGTTGGCAGCAGGCGAGAAGTAGCTTCGCCAGCGCGTGTGGTCAGGAGCCACCGGTCAGGAGCCACCGGTCAGGAGCCAGAGTCGTCGACCTGGACGATGGGATGCACGCCGCTCTCGAACATGCGCAAGCGCGAGTCGATCTCGAGGAATCGATCGGCCATCGCCTTGACGAAGCTGCCCATCCAGGAATTGAGCTCGAGGCCGGAGCTCAAAGTGTCGCGCTCGACCACCATGACGGTTACCTGGTCGATCGCCTCGACGGTGGCCGTGCGCCGCTGGGAAGAGAAGATTGCCATTTCGCCGAACACTTCGCCCGAGGCCAGCTCGCGGACAAAGTTGACCTGACCCTGGGTTTCCTTGAGCACTCGGCAGCGTCCCTCAGTGATGATGTAGGCCACATCCGCCTCGTCGCCTTCACGGACGATCGTCTTGCCTGGGGCGAAGGTCTCGGTCGGCAGGTGCCAGGCGCCGCGCATGAAGAGCTCGAGGTCACGCTTCAAGTCGCCCACCGCGGCATAGCGCTCGGCGGGCTGTGCTGCCATGGCCTTCATTGCGATACGCGTCAAGCCCGGTGGCAGGATCCCTCGTCCGACGACTTCGTGCGGCGGCTCGAACTCGCAAGCCAGGACCCTGGATAGCAGCTTGTAGTAGTTGGACTCGGAGTAAGGGGGAGCGCCGGTCAGCAGGTGGTAGAGGGTCGCGCCGAGAGCGAAGACATCGGTGCGTGCGTCTAGAGCTTCGTGATATCCCTCGACTTGCTCGGGCGCCATGTAAGCCGGGGAGCCGATGATGCTGCCGGGCGCATCGATCTCGGCCTCTGCCGAGACCACAACCCGCCGATCGCTGCCCGTATCCTCCGATAGAGGCAGCACGCGGGCGACCCCCCAGTCCATGATGTAGACCTGGCCGAATTGCCCAACCATGATGTTTGACGGCTTGACGTCGCGGTGAATGACCCCGCGGCTATGGGCGAAGGACAGGGCTTCGCAGACCTTGACGAGGATCTGGAGAAACTCCGCCAGCAGGTCCGGCTGCAGCCGCTTGTCTCCTGCGGCCTCGATCTTGTCCGCCAGCGTCATCCCCTCGACCATCTTCATGGTGAAGTAGTAGGCACCGTCCTCATCGCGCCCGAGCTCGTGGATCGGGACGATGTTGGGATGATCGAGCTGGCCGGTAACCTGCGCTTCGAGCAGGAATCGCTGGATCTGATCGTCTTTGATCGCCAGGTCGGAGTCCAACCGTTTGAGGGCCGCCTCGCGCAAGAGGCTGCGATCGAGCATCCGCCGTACGCTGCTCATACCGCCTCGGCCGATCTCTCCCAGATCGCTGTACCGCCCGGTGACGGTCTGCATTTGCAGAGGTAGGTCGGCACCGGGCCCGGACTCGGCTACTGGGGGCGTCCGGCGTTTGATCCATCGGGACAGCAGCGCTTTCATCGGGCCTCCGGGCAAACGCTCGCCGCGGGAAGCGGCGGAGCGCGAGTGGCGAGCTTTGATTCGGAGGCTGATTGTAGCAGGCGCGGTGGTGGCCCGCTGCCAGGCGATGGTGCGAGGAAGACAGGCTGCAGAGTACGAAGAAAAAAATAGCCTCCGGCGTCCGGTGCCGGAGGCTGGGGAAAGGAGCGCCTCGCCTGAATGTACCTAAATATTTAAAAGATTCGAGTATCTAATAGTCGGGCCCAACGCCGCTCAGCCAGGACTGATGTCTCAGGGTCTCCACGCTGTATTCTGACTGAACGACGTTGGGCCAGAGCTTTTTTCTTTTGGGTTCCTTCCGCTGACTTTGAAATCTTAAGAAAGAAACGTTACGGGTCGAATTACGGTCTGGGGCAATGTCCAGGAAACTCTTTCAAATGGCTGCGCAGGCAAGAGTTTCGAACCTGAACAGTGTCGAAAAAGGGCCGCTTCCGACGTCCGAAAGCCGGAAGCGGGGGAGGGAAAGAAGTCTTTCGTTGCACAGGCTGAGCCCGTTCGTTTGACGAGCTTCAGGCCCGGCACCACCTGGCCGTGGTCTCTTGGGGTGTACTTCAATGGTGATCTCTCAAGGTGGTGCCGGGCTGTTTCTTTTCGTTTGGAGCTAGGCCTCGAAGAGGGGGAGGACTTGGTGAGTCAATCGCCTCGAGCGGCCCAACGAGAAGTATCCTACGCATGGATTGTTACAAGCGATATTACGGATGTCAGACTCTTCCGACGAGTGGACCCGCCGAATCTGGTCACCTGCATCCCCGAGGGATATGCTTGGTGAAACTCGACCGAAAGGATCACCATGAAGACGGTACGACTGTTCCACGCGGCCCTGACTGGCGCCGTATTGACTTGGCTCTTGGCCGCCAACCTCGAAGCGGCGCCGTTGTCCGGCGCCGGTGTCAGGGCCGCCGACGGAGTCGAAGTCGATGCCCAGGGCCATCCGTTCTACGCGACGTTCTCGTTGTGTGCGGTGGATCGAGCGACCGGCGAGACCGGCGTTGCGGTGACCACCCGAGTACCCTTTGTCGGTCGCGCTGTGCCCTGGGTTCGGGCGGGTGTCGGCGCCGTGGCGACGCAAAGCTGGACGATCGTCGAGTATGGCCGACGAGGTCTGGATTTGCTCGAGCAGGGGCTCGATCCGACCGCGGCCCTGGCGGAGCTGCTGGCGGACGATGCCGGGAAGGCGCTTCGGCAGCTCGGCATCCTCGATATCAAGGGGCGCTCTGCGGCCCATACCGGCGCGGAGAACGGTGCCTGGGCCGGTAGCCGCCAAGGCGCCGACTACACGGTCCAGGGCAATGTTTTGGTCGGACCGCAAGTTGTCGACGCGGTGGCCGACCACTTCGAGTCGACAGGGGATCTCGGCATGCCATTGGCTGAGCGGATGCTACTGGCGCTGGAAGCGGGCCAAGCACAGGGTGGCGACAAGCGTTGGGGGTCTCTGCAGTCAGCGGCGATTCGCATCGCCGATCCGAACGACTCGGGTCGTGGTGGCGACCACATCTCTCTTGCCATCGACGTCGGCGAGCACGAGCGGCCGGTGGCGGAGATGAAGCGTATCTACTACCGGACCGCCGGCCGGCTCGGGCATCGCGAGTTCTCTCAGATTCAGGGATCGGACGTCGTCGAGCTCAAGCGTATGCTGCATCGCCTCGGCCTCTACCGCCAGGGTCTGGAGGCTTTCCCGGAGCCGCCAAAGTTCGATGTCGAACGGGGCGTCTCCCGCAGCGATCCTGAAGCTTTCACGGGCGGTCTCGACGCCTTCCGTAAGCTGGCGCGGGAGTACAACCAAGCCTGGGCCCACTACGATGACGAGACGATGGACGCTGTCGACGCCTTCCGCAAGGCGCACGGTCTGGACCATGACGGCAACCCGCGTGGTCTGGTCGATGCGCGCTTTGTCGAAGCGCTACGTGCGGCGTACTACGAGAGGGCCAAAGAGTAGGGGGAGATCTGGGGTCCGGGCGTCGCTCCTTGCCAGGTTGACCGAACTGAAACTGAACGATACGAGGGACGGACGGCCTACAAGGTCAGCTGCCAGCTCCTCGAGCCTCCCAGCCGAGGATCGCATCGATCGTCGCCGTCGAGACCGAGTGGTAGGACGAACGGGCGGCAGCGTAGATGCGCTTCGCCCGTTCCATGCCGTCCTCTGTCGTCGCCAGCCGGGTGTAGAGCGGCTGGAGGAATTTCCTTCGCCCCATGCCGGTGAGAAACGCCTCGAGCGCGTCGTAGCCCGGCTCGTAGTCGTTGGCGATCACGTGGTGCAACCAGGCGTGCAGGATCTCTGAGTTGCCCGAACTGGTGAATTGGAAGGCGTCGTCGAGATCGGCCATCTGGCCGGTGGTCATGGCGTCAGGTAAGGCGCGCAGGAAATGGAGCCATTCGTGGGTCGTCCAGCCGTCGACCGAGAGTTTCGCTGCGGCGCTTCCGCCGGTCCAGGCGGCGCGTTGCGCATCGACGGCGGCGAAGGTTGCGGAATCGATCCGGGGCGTGTTGTCCGGCAGGCCAGGGCCGTAGATCCAACTTTCGATGCCGACCCTGGTGGCCAGTTCTGCGTCGCCTTCCAGTAAGTCTCGCTGCAACTGCTCAACGAAGGCAGCCGTGGTCAGGGACTTGAAGGCGTTGCGCTCGAAGTAACTCTTGAGAAATGTGTCGAAGCGCTCACGGCCGACGGCTTCTTCCAGCATGCGGAGGAAGAAGTAACCTTTTTCATAAGCGATGTCGGTCATGCCGTCATCGGGGTCGCGGCCGGCGAGATCGAGAAAGAGGTGGGTGTCGCGTTGAACATCGGCGAGGCGGGCCACC
>JBCCGX010000092.1:0-15282 GCA_039029035.1 Acidobacteriota bacterium
TCGTCGTCGACCATCGAAACAGCGGGGTCCGCGCGCAGGGCCTCGAGCCATGAGAGCAGGGCCTCAGGTTCGATAGGCCGCTGGCCGTCCAGGGTCAGTTCCAGAGATGCCGGTAAGGGGTCTTCGCCCCACCCCTGCAAGAGGTCTGAGAGACTGGGGAAAGCCTGGTTGAAGCGCAGACGTGCAGCCTCTGAGGACACGACATCGACTTGTCGGATCCACGGAAGACCTTCGAGATCCTGCACGAGGCGCATCAAGTCTTCGGCTCCGGAATCTGTCTCGAGGTACGCAACGATGATGCTCTCCCGCTCCCAGCGCTCGATCAGGAGACTCAGATTACCGCTCGCCAGCAGAAAGACACCGCCCAGAAAGAGACTCATGGTGATGGCAGTAATCGCGAGCAACGATACCTTCCAACTGCGAGCCAGACTGGAGCAGGCTTCGCGGAAGAAGTAGGCAAGAGCCTTGAGCAGCGTCATAGTGCGTCCTCAACGGTGTTCTCCGCCTCGTCGGAATCGTTCGTGCCCTCCGAGCTGCCCTGGTCTTCGGCCGCCTCGTTACCCTCGTCGGCCTCTTGGTCTTCGTCCTCGGTCTCATCTTCTGTGAGGCCGCTGGGTAGCTCGCGATCGTCTGCCAGTTTGCCCTGGTCGAGTGTCAGGACCCGGTGTCCAACGCGATGGATCAGCTCACGATCATGGGTCGCCAAGATCACGGTAGTACCGCGTCGGTTGATGTCCAGCAAGAGCCGTAAAATTTCCTCCGAAAGGTCCGGATCCAGATTTCCGGTCGGCTCGTCAGCGAGCAGGATGTCGGGTTGATTGATCAGCGCCCGCGCGATCGCCACTCGCTGCTGCTCGCCGCCGGAAAGCTGTAAGGGGAAGGCATTCATCCGGTGGGCCAATCCGACTCCACGCAACGTTTCATAGGCCAGCCTCTTCTGCTCCTTGCCGCTGAGGCCGAGAATCCTGGGGAGGAAGCAGACATTCTCGAAGACCGTCTTGCGCGGGATCAAACGAAAGCTCTGAAACACCACGCCGATCGTCCGGCGCAGGTAGGGCACCTTGCTTCGGGGCAGAGAGGAGACGTTGCGCCCGTTAACCAGAATACTGCCGCTGGTTGGGGCCTCTTCGCAGTAGATGAGCTTGAGGAAAGTGGTCTTACCGGCCCCGCTGGCACCGGTGAGAAAGACCATCTGGCCCGGACTGATCTGAAGCGTGACATCGTCCAGGCCCATCTGGCCACTTGGATACCGCTTCGTGACGCTGAAGAGCTCGATCACTGAAAGTCGACTCGCGGTGAAGGTGGATCTTTGTCGCCGAGGCAACGACACGAGTAGTGTATTTGAATCCCACTCCGTCCTCATCCTCGCAACTCAGATCGGGGGACCGCTTGCCACGATCCAATTCCGACAGAGAACGACGCTACAATGAGTGAGCGGTGATTTTCTCTGAGCCGGACGGATTCTACTGTTGGCGGGTCAATCGGGCTGACGTTCATGTCTACTTCGGTGGCAAGGGGCCGAGCTTGGGTCGCGAAGCGGCACTCCGTAGGATCTTGCCGCGAGCTCGGCAACCTGCCTGGCTGAGGCAGGTCCATTCGTCCACCATCATCAACGCACAACCGGGTGACAATGGCGAGGGTGACTCGCTGGTCAGCGACCGGAAGGACTTAGCTCTCTCGGTGGTGACCGCAGACTGTGTTCCAGTGTTGTTGACCGCTGGCCGCCAGCTCGCTGCCGTTCACGCTGGCTGGCGGGGTTTGGTGAAGGCGATCCTACCGGCGACGCTCGACCGCTTGACGGGACCGGCAGCCGACATAACCGCCTGGATCGGTCCGGCGATCGGCCCCTGCTGCTACGAAGTGGGCCGAAGCGTCGCCGATCAGGTCGTCGCCGCTAGCTCTGAGCGGATTGCTCGGCCAGGTCCAAGCGGGCGTCCGCATCTCGATCTCGTCGCAGCAGCTCGTTGCCAACTCGAGGCGCGAGGCGTTCGCACCGTTCACTCGCTGGGTGTCTGCACACGATGTGATGAGGCGCGGCTTTGGAGTTACCGCCGCGACGGGCCGAAGGCCGGCCGAAATATCGCGGTGATCTGGAAGAGCTGATCAAAGGCTCAGGTTGGACCGGCGGAAGCCCCTCGGTGTCCTGTCCGGAGCGCGGAGCTGGCCACACGCCGCGCTGACATCGTCTCCCCGCTGCTTGCGCACGGTCGTTGTCACTCCATGTCCCTTCAGCCGACGCTGGAAGGCCTCGACCTGCTGCCGCTGGGGAGCCTTCATCTCCGGATCCAGGACAGGATCCGGGTTTAGAGGAATCAGATTCACCTTGGCCGGCAGCTGGGTGAGCAAGCGAGCGAGCGCGTCGGCGTCCTGCAGGGCGTCGTTGAAGTTCCGGATCAAGATGTACTCGAAGGTCAAACGTTCTCGTTTTGCCAGCGGAAATCGCCGCAAAGCCGCCAGTAGATCCGCGAGTGGATAGCGTTGGTTGATCGGCATAATGCGGCTACGCCGCTCGTCATCCGGAGCGTGCAGCGAGATGGCCAGCCGTGGGCGCCGCGGCCAACGGGCCAAGGCCTCGATACCAGGTATCACACCCGCGGTAGAGAGAGTGATGCGACGCCACGAGATCAGATCAGTGATGATCTCGAGCGCCTGGCCCAGAGCCTCGAGGTTGAGTAGTGGCTCCCCCATGCCCATGAAGACCAAATTGAGTCCCTCGACCGGAGAACTGGGTTGCCGTTGCGCCAGCAAGAGCTGCCCAACGATCTCACCGGCCGATAGGTTGCGGCCAGCACCCCAATAGCCCGTGACGCAGAAACGGCATGCCAACGCGCAGCCCGCCTGGCTGGAGAGGCACAGCGTTCGCCGCCGGGCATCCGGAATGTCCACCGTTTCGATCGTCGCACCGTCTGCCAGTTGGAAGAGGTACTTGACCGTACCATCAGCAGAAAGGTGTCGTTGCGATATCTCTGGCAGGGTAATGGCGAAGCGTTGACCGAGCTGTGCGCGAAGTGCTTTGCTGAGCTCTGTCATCTCAGCGAAATCGGCAAGACCTCGCTGGTAGAGGGCCCGGTAGA
Source organism: Acidobacteriota bacterium (assembly GCA_039029035.1). Classification (GTDB taxonomy): domain Bacteria; phylum Acidobacteriota; class Thermoanaerobaculia; order Multivoradales; family J023; genus JAAELT01. Next base: position 3,075 of record JBCCGX010000092.1, read on the forward strand.
CTTGACCCACTCGATAAGGCTGATCGATTACGGGCTCGAGAGACTTAGCAAGCTCCCCGACAGGTAGGCCGAAAACTTCCCGCCGCGCCGCAGGGACTCGCTCTGCGTCGGCTGCAGGCGCTGGGATTGTTCCGAGCTCGGTCTGCGAGCCGGTCGGCGAATTCGTCACTAGCGACGCTTGCCCGAGCGTGTCGCGTCGATACCCAGAGACTTGAGAAGCGACACGTCGCCCTTGTCGAGCACGAAGGCCGCTTCCTTCGGACCAGACTGGCGGTGGGTCAGCTCGATCCGCGCCTCGCGCCCTCCGCTCTCATCCCGATCGAGGGAAAGGTACAAGGAGTAGCCTTCTTGGCGGATCTTCCCGATAGCATCGGCGGCCTCAGGGGACGCCGCAATCGCCTGCACCAGGGCGTGCCCAAGGTCCTGAATCATCTGTTTGATGTGGTTGTCGACAGGCATCGCTAGAGTTCCTGCAAGAGAAAAATTATCGCCCTGCGGCCGGGGGCCTGTCAAACACTCCTCTTCTAAAAGCTGCCACTTTGGCGCGCGCCCGGTCGATGTGGCTCGTAGATTCGTTGCCCCGGACTCGACCCGTCTTTGTTAGACTGATCAAAGAAGGGCCATTGCAGGCCCGCCGAACGAGGAGCGAACAACCCATGGGCATCGGCTTTCAAGAACTCCTGTTGATTCTGGTGATTGTAATCGTGCTCTTCGGCGCGACACGCCTGCCGCAACTCGGCAAGGGCCTCGGCGAAGGGATCAGCAACTTCAAGCGCGGTCTCAAGGGCGACGACAATCCGCCGCTGTCGGAGGCGACCGAAGAAGAGAAAGCCTGAACCTCAAGCCCCGGCAGGGCTCACCGGCCCCAGCCCGAGGGTTTGATGCGTAGCATTCCTCAGCCAGATCTCTTGGTGGTGAGATACATAGGCTCCGAGGACTTTCTCGACATAACGCTGCGTCTCGCGGAACGGCGGTAAGCCTCCGAAACGCCGCACATTCGCCGGGCCTGCGTTGTACGCTGCCAGGGCCAGCTCGAGGTTCCCTTCATAGAGCCCGAGGAGGTAACGCAGGTATCCGGTGCCAAGATCAATGTTGTTCTCAGGCTCGGTCAGCCGATCGAGCTCGGTCACGCCCGCGGTAGCCGGCATGACTTGCATGAGCCCCACGGCACCGCGGTCTGAGATAGCGCAGGGATCGAAGCTCGATTCTGCCTCGACGATCGCAGCGATCAACAGGCCGTCGACGCCGTGGCGCTCCGCCGCGTTGCGGATGGCATCGCCGAACGGAATCTCGTTCAATCGCTCGTAGCGGACGCCATCGTCATGAAAGGTGCGGAAGACGTCAAAGCTGGCTGGCCGAGCTCGAATCGCCTGACGGAGAAGCTCAGGGCCCGCGACGACTTGCGGCTCGCCCTCGCCGATCCAGTCGATGAGCTCCTCGAATAGGGCAATCTCCTCGGCACTGGGCGCGTCCGCCATCAGCTCCGCGAGAGTGTCCGAATGGGTCGATGCCGCTGTCGGCATCAGACAGAAAACGACAAAGTGCAGGGCCGCCAGGGGCCACACGCACGAGTTTCCTCTATACATGGTCTATCCTCGTGATTTCGAATCAGGGTGCGGCTTGGAGTCGCGAACCAAAAAAGAGTCAGAGCATGGTGTACGAGCCAAGGTGTCGTTCCTAGGGAACGAAGTCGAGCAAAAAGATGTGCACCAGCGCCGCGACCGTTGCAGGTACAGCAAGAATCACGCCACTACATGGCGTGCTTGTTGGTGGTAAGGGGGTGTAGGGAATCGAGCTCTCCGGGACGGAGAGCTCGAAGAAGTCAGGGCTTGGCGAGACCTGCCGGAGATCGGCGTTGCATCTCGATGCCCAGGTTGGAGACTTTGTTGCGTAGGGTGTTGCGGTGAACTCCGAGGGATCTCGCAGACTGGCAAAGATTGCCGCCATTCGAGCGGAGTGAGGCCTTGATGAACTGCCTCTCGAACTCTTCGCGGGCCTGTTGCAGGCTCACACCGCGACGCACGAGCTCATCGACTATCGGAGTCAGTCCATCTTTGAGGTTCTTTCGCGCCATTAGCTCCCCCTCTGAAGATCGTCGGGCAGACAGCCTATTTTAGGTGCAAGGTGTCGCCGACGAAAACAGTGTAGCGTGATCGCAGAATCCGAGCCAGTGCAGTTCGCTCGAAGACCGACAGCACAGCGAGCTCACCGAGAATGGTGGGCGGGAAACCTCGCCGCCCGCGCCGATAGATCGTGAAGATATCACCCGGGGCCATGTCTTCTTGGTTGCCATGGTCGATATAGACCAGGTAGCCAGCGCCGAGGGTCAGCAGCTTGTCCCACGCGATGACAATGGTCGGAGCGCCATCGAGCTCGTCATCGGCGACAGGGAAGTTCACCGGCCTGATCGGCGTGATCTTGCGCAGTGGAATCGGCTCCGGTTCGAAGATCTTGAGCACCGAGCCCACCGGGATCGGAGTGCAGAGCTGAACGATCTCGGCGATCGCGGTCTCCGACTGTGCAGAGAGTACTCGGATCCGCCCCATGTACTGATAAAGCCGACCCAGGACACTTTGATCCTTCGGGTGATGGATCTTGTCGCCCGGGCGGACGGCTGTCAGCAGCTCACCGGGCGACAGGCCATCGGCACGACCGCCATCGAGATAGACGATATCGCCAAGTCCCAGACCGTACTTCTCCGTACTCGCTTTGCCGTGGATGCCCTGGATGATCGAGTTCTGGCCCGCGTCCAGTGCCGGCGTGAGGAACTCGTACTCCGAACTCGCGATGCTGTATGCAAACTCTTCGTTCAGGTCGCCGATGTACCCTGAGCAGTAGATGTCCGCTTCGTAGCCGAGTGGAACAGGTCCGTCCGGACTGGCGTATTGCTCACGGCCGGTAAACAATCCGAGACCTTCCTCGGTGGGCGCCGTGTCCAGCACAGAGCTGAACGGATCGTCCTCGAGGTCACTGATTTCGCCAGCGGACTCCGGTGAGCCGGCCGCGCCCTGCTCGAGAGGCGCTCCGGCGACGCCGGCTGGATCGCCGAAATTCTCTGCCACGGCTGCACCGGCGACGATCAGTCGATCCCCGGGGTAGATCCAATGTGCGTCCAGGATGTACTGATTCTGCTGCCAGATTTGCGGCCAAAGGTGTGGATCCCCGAGCATCTGTTGGGCAATGCTCCACAGTGAGTCGCCCGTCTGCACCGTGTAGGCTCGAGTGCCTTCCGGTACTTCGGTTGGCACATTCCAGGCCGTCCAATGGCCATCGGCAGCCTGATGTAGCTGAATCGGCGGTTGTTGGGCAAAACCGATCGTCGGTCCGAGACCGAGTATCGCCGCGCCCAGGAGTAGCTTGTTCCAGCCTTGTTTGCTCATTGTGGGACCTCCCGGCGACGTCTCGGACCGGAAGCCGGACCGCGAGCCGTGACGCCAGCTCGACCACCCGTGCCGTCCTCGATGCAAGGAAGCATCAAGGGCATCCATAGAGACGTGACTATACACTCATCGAGCGGTCTTCGGCCAAGGTACCGCGTTTTCCTTGGAACTGTCAAGAAATTGTGCAATTCGGCGGCGGATATCAGCCGGCGTTCCACGCCGTAGGACCTATGCCCGGTCCCTTAGTTCATCGCCGCCAGTCGCTCACGTGCCTGGGCCGAGGCAGCGGTCCCCGGGTAGCTTCGTTCCACCTCCCGGTAGGTGGACCTTGCTTGGTCGAGCTCTGCCAGGTTCTCCAGACACCGGCCTGCTTTGAACAGGGCGTCTGCCACCTTGTTTCCCTGTGGAAAACTCTCAACCGTTGCCGAGAATGCTTCGAGAGCGGCGTCGAAATCGCCTCTCGCATAGCGGCTCTCTCCAACCCAGAACATCGCATTGTCAGCCAGCCCAGTGGTCGGGTAGAGCTCCACATAACGCTGGAACCGATCTTCGGCGGCATCGTAGCTCTTCCGGTGAAACAGGGTGTACCCGGCATCGTACAAGCTCTGTGCTTCTTCTGTGATGACGCCGGTGGCTTCTGTTCTTGCGGCTACTTCTGTGTTTGCGCTGGCCCCTGGCGCGGCGACCACTTCAGAGGCCGCAGGTGGGCTGCTCGGCGGTGCTGCGGTCTCGATTAGCGTCTCCTCGACAATAGGCGGCGGCTCGAGATCCGACTCTTCGACGTCGGGTTGGCGGAAATCGGTGACCTGGGGATTCACCGCCGTACCCGTTGCAACGTGTTCGGCCGGTGGCGTCGACTCTGACGGAGATCGTGTCGCAGCGAGCTCCGCCTCGAGCCGTGCCACCTCGCGCTCCAAGCGCCGGACCTCGACCTCTCCCACCGTTGCCCGTTTCTGCAGCTCGACGATTTGTCTTTCGAGAGCTTCGACCTCGTCGGCGCTGGCGCCGGAGGGCTGGAGCAGGTTGCTGCTACAGCTGGTCAGCAGCAACGCCACCAGGAACCCCGGAGCGACCAGCTGACCGACGGACCGACAGTCTTTCGCCAAACGCCCTGTTTGCATGGTTTTGCTCCTGAAAATCATCCTCTCCGACAAGTGACCTGAGGCAGGCCTCGCGACACGCTCGATCAGCCGGCGCCGTTGCGCCCACGTTTGCCTAGCTTGGCCAGCTCTCTGGCGAACTGCTTCTCGAACTTGCGCATCTTGGGTATGTACTTGCTGCTCGGAAAGTTGTTCGCCAAAGCATCGAATTCACGTTTGGCGTCGTCCTGCCTGCGGCAGCGTCGGTAGGCGACGCCCAGGTGGTAGTGGACCGCATCCATCTGCGAGAACTCCGGATAGTCGTTCTGGATGTTCTCGAGACGCCCTATCGTAGCCTGGCAAATTCCGCTGCCGTAGTAGTTAGTGTAGAAGCTACCGATGACGAGCTCGTGAGCGGCTAGCCGGTCGGTGATCACGCGCAGCTCTTCCCGTGCCTCCGGGATGTATTTGCTGGTGGGGTACAAGCGCATCAGCTCCTCGAAGGCGACCACCGCCTCGCGGGTCACTTTCTGGTCGCGATCCGGTTTCTCTACCCGTCTGGAGAGGCAGGTCGCAACCCGAAACTGCGCATAATCGGCCTGATCGCTAGTCGGGAACCGGTTGAGGAAATCGCGATACTTGGCCTCGCACTTGATGTAGTTGTCTGGGCCGCCGTGCAAGAAGAACGCGTCTGCCGCCAGCAGAAGCGCCTCGCGGCCACTGCGCGAGTTGGGTTCCACTTCGAACGCATGGGTCAGGTGCCGGCGAGCTTTGTAATACTTCTCCTCATCCATCATCTGTTTGCCGATCTCCAGAGCCTCGGCGGCAGACAATCGGAGAATTGGGTCGTCGCGCCTACCGCGGCAGCCGCTCGTCGCGAGGACCAAAGGGAGGATAAACCACACGAGGTGCTTGAATCGTTTCATGGTGCTTCCAGGGTTGCCTGCCGTCTGAGCTCGCGCATGGCGGCGACGGGATCTGGTTCTCCGAAGACCGCTGAGCCGGCGACACAGACGTCGACGCCGGCCGCGACCACTTGGCGAATGTTGCTCCGGTCGACGCCGCCGTCCATCTCGATCGCGACGCGGAGCTTACGCTCGTCAATCATTCGGCGCAATCGTTGCGCTTTGTCCAGCGTGTAGCTCAGAAAGCGTTGGCCGCCGAATCCCGGATTGACCGACATCAAGACCACGAAATCGAGCGCCGGCAGAATATCCTCCAGGACCTCGACCGGCGTAGCCGGGTTGAGAGCGACACCGGCCTTGGCGTCCGCTTCGCGGATCTGGGCTAACAATCGATCGAGATGCGTCGCGGCTTCGAAATGGACCGAGACCCAGGCGGCGCCAGCTTGCAGGTACTCCGCCAGCAGCGTTTCGGGTCGCTCCACCATCAGATGGACATCGATTGGCAGATCGGTGCGCTCGGCCAGTGCCTGGAGTACCGGAATGCCGAACGTCAGGTTGGGCACGAAGTGGCCGTCCATCACATCGAAATGCACCACGTCGGCGCCACCCTTCTCGCACAGGGCCACGGCTGCGCCGAACGCTGCCGGGTCTGCGGCGAGGATCGAAGGCGCCAGCTTCACGGGCCACCTCCGGCCACTTCGGATCCAACCAAGCCGGCGGCCTCGCCAGTCGCCGGGGGCGCTTCCGTGGCTTCCGGGCGTTCCGGGGTGACGACATCGAGCGCGATCACGTCGCCTCTGTGGAGCGGGTGACCCGCCAGAGGGTATTGGCGCAAGACAGTACCTGGGGCTCGTCCGGTGTAGGTATCGTAGCTCACTCGTCCGAGCCGGAAGCCGCGTCGCTCGAAGTAGCGCCGGACCTCGTCGAGGTCGCGGTAGATAAGATCTGGCATCAGATAGGTCTCACTTTGGTTCTCCAGGGCGAGGAAAAGGTCGATGGCGGCGCTGGGCTCGACGCGCGATCCACCTTCAGGCTGTTGTGCAACCACAGTGCCAGACAAGCCTTGCTGGCTGTAGACGTTGATCGTCCGACCGACCGTCAAGCCAGCCGCCGTCAAACTGACCTGTGCAGCCTGCAAGGCATCGCCGAGCACCCTCGGTACCTCGATCCGCTGCGGCCCACGAGAAAGGATCACCGTAACGGTGACGCCGCGCTTGACCAGTGTTCCAGCACGCGGTTTCTGGATCAAGACACGACCGGCCGCGACCTGCTCGTCGAAGCGCTCCTCGGACGAGAAGGTCAGGCTCAAGCCTTGGTCAGCCAACAATGCTTCGGCTTGCTCCTCGTCCAGGCCGTAGAGCTCCGGTGTGGGGGTCACGCCGCGACGAACGAACTGACTGAAGGCGAAGTAGGAGACAAAAGCGAAAATTACCCCCAGGACGCCGAGATATCCTAGGCATCCAACCCCTCTTGCCAGCTTGCGCCACATGCCTTGAGTCTACCACTTGGCTCGCAGAGCCGGTTGCCCTCTGTCGGATGCGGGAGCCCGCGATGGCGATCAATGGAATCGACGGCGCTGTCCGATCAACCTGACAGGTGCGAGGGCCCGAGACTAGGCTCGAGTCCTGCAAAGGGGCTTGCTAAGACCCGAACAAGGCTGGCAGGTTCTTCGACAGATCGAAGAAGATCACCATCGCCATCAGCGTCATCAGCACCATGAAGCCAAATTGGGTGATGCGTTCCTTCAGCACCAGGGAGAGGTCGCGCCGCAAGAGGCTCTCGACCAACAGAATAGTGATGTGGCCGCCATCGAGCACCGGGATCGGCAGCAGGTTCATGAAGCCTATCGAGATCGACAAGAAGCCCATGGTGTAGATCAGATCCTTGAAGCTGCGACGTGCGGCCCGACCGCTCCAGGCAGCGATCTCGATCGGTCCCGAAAGGGCGCTCTTGGCGGCAATCTCGTTGCTGAAGAGCTTGCCGAGAATCAGGATGCTCTTGTCGATGATGTCGTAGTTGAACTTGATGCTTTCGACGATCGCTTCGCCCATCGGCAAGGGGCGGAAAGAGCCGATTTGGACACCGATTCGCCCCTGGCCTTCGACATCCTCGGGGGTGACTGGCAAAGTCAGCAACTTGCCGCGGCGCAAGACCTCGATCCGGATCTCGGTATCAGCTTTGCCCTGGACGAACTCGATGAACGCCTGGGTGTCGGTCATCACACGGTCGTCGACCCGCCGCACTTCGTCACCCGGCCTGAAGCCCGCTCGATCGGCCGGCGTGTCGACGAAGACACGCGAAAAACGCAGCATCAGCTTGGGGTAGATGCCGGCGTCGCCGAACTCGTATCGCGGCACCTTGGCTGGTGTGACGACAGCCTGGACTGGCTCGCCGTCGCGGATCAGCTCGAGCTCGACCGGGCGCTCGGGAGAGGTTGCCAGAATGAAGGAAACCTCTTTCCACTTGTCGACGTCCTGGCCCGCGATACGAACGATCCGATCGTTCGGCAAGAGACCTGCGGCTGCGCCAGCGGAGTCTTCTTCGACCGTGCCGATCACTGCAGGGATGTCCTGCATGGCCTGCATTTCGATGCCGGCCATGAACACCATGGCGATCAAGGCGACCGACAATACGACGTTCATCGCCGGGCCAGCGAAGTAGACCAGGATCCTCTGCCAGCGCGGCTTCGACAAGAAGTCGCTGGGGTCGCCGGTGCGCTCGTCGGGCAACTCGCCGCTCATTCGCACATAGCCACCGAGAGGCACTGCGGAAAGCCGGTAGTCGGTCCCGTTACGCTGGAATCCCCACAGACGCTTGCCGAAGCCGAGAGAGAACACCAGTACGCGAACGCCGAAGATCTTGGCCACCACGTGGTGGCCGAGCTCGTGCACGAAGACGATGACCCCGAGGGCGAAGAGAAAAGCTGGGATGGAGGTGAAGAGAGCTTCCATGGTGGATCCTAGGCAGCGCTACTAAAGACGCAATCTATACGGGAGCGGCCTGTTCCGGGTTCTCGACGGTGAGAATCATCCGGTTGAAGCCACTGTATCTTCTCGGCCGGCGTCTCAGCTCGGAATCAACCTCTCCGGGCCGAGGAGCTGAATGCCGGCAACGAAGATCGGAGTCGCCAGGAGCATCGAATCCATGCGATCGAAGAAGCCACCGTGGCCCGGCAGCAAACGAGAAGAGTCTTTGACCCCTGCACCTCGCTTGATCACCGATTCGACGAGATCACCGAGCTGCGCGACGACCGCGGTCAGTGTCGCGATCACCAACAAGCCCCAATGAATCTCTCCCAAGCGTAACAGGCACCAGAGCACAGTGACCAGCAGCGCGGCGGCAAACCCCCCGATCGCCCCCTCCCAGGATTTGCCGGGGCTGAACCGGGGAGCCAGCTTGTGCCGGCCAACCAGGCTACCGACGACGAAAGCCCCCGTATCGCCCAGCCAGATGATGCCTAGAAACGCGATCAACAGCCAGGGATCGGTGATCTGTAGCCAGTAGATGCCGACGGGCGGTAGGGCAAAGTACGGTATGGCGAAAGCCAGGATGCCCATACTTGCCATGCCGTCCTTGACCTCGGTGCCGGAAAGCAAGGTGAGGCAAGCCGCCGCGACGACGACCAGGCTGGCCGCGCTCAATAACCACCAGGCGGCAATCGGTGTGCTGCCCCGCACGAGCCAGAAAGCAGCCAGTGAAGCCAGAGGGATCAAAGCCAGCAGGCTCCGCACCGGCGCGGAGGGGGCGACCGAGCGCGCCATGGGTAGGATCTCGACCGCTGCCATGAAGAAGACGCCAAGAAAGACGCCGTAGGCCAGATCTCCCGGAGCGTAAAAGACGATTGCCAGGACGATCGGGATCGCGATCGAAGCCGTAATCAGACGTCGGGCGAGCGATCCCACGCTAGGCTCGGACCTCGCCGACCGCCTCGCGGCTGATCGCGAGCGCTGTGGTGTAGCAGCGGATGCGCGGTTCGAGGTCGCGGGTGGCCTCGAAGAGCTCGCGGCGGCGAAGTGTGCAGATCATGGCGGAGCCGTGAAGTGTACAACCCATGGCGGAGCCGTAAGTTAACACAGGAGCGAGCGGTGTGGCCTCAGGTCTCGTAACCTGCCAGAGGCTGCTGCCAGGGTGGATAGAAGACCCTTTCGAGCACCAAGCCTCGAGCCGCGGCAGACGGACCGGCCTCGCTGCGTGAGCGGCCTGAGAGAAGATCGGTCACGCCGGCGCCGGAGCGTCGACCGCAGCCGACCTCGAGCAGCGTCCCGACCAAAGCGCGGACCATGCCGCGCAAGAAACCGTCACCGATGAAACGGAAAACCAGCTCGCGGCCCTGTTCGTCCAGAGTGGCGCCGAAGAGCCGCCGCCAGGGCTGAGTATGGCTGCCGCCGGCCAGCGCGAAGGCGCTGAAATCGTGCCGTCCGACCAGCTCGGCCATCGCCCGGCGCATCGCATCAGCGTCAGTAGGTTGCCGCACTTGCATCACATAGGGCGCCACGAGAGGCGGCACGACTCGGCCACGATAGACCCGGTAGAGGTACTCTTTGCCAACGGCCGATTTACGGGCATGGAAGTCGTCAGCCATCCGATGGGCGGCCGTCAACCGTATATCTGAAGGTAAGCGATGGTTCGTGCCGTGCACCAAGCCCTTTTCCGGGAAAGAACTGGGCAGCCGGAGGTGCGCCGTCTGGCCCTGGGCATGGACGCCGGCGTCCGTTCGGCCCGCACCGTGTAGGACGATGGGATGATCCAAGAGATCCTGTAAAGCATCTTCCACTACCTGTTGAATGCTCAGCGCATTCTTCTGACGCTGCCAGCCGGCATAGGCGGCACCACGGTAGGCGAGAGTCAGTCGATAGACCAGCGCCATTGCGGATTCCAGGTCGTAGTGATCAGCAGGCCGAAGAACGGTCCCCAGAGAGCCAGATAGATCCACGGAAAGAGGGCGATACCGAAGAGCTGCGGCACATAAGCCAGGGGCATGAGCATCGAGAGTAGCAACCACGCGGGCTGGCGAGCCAGGGCCGCCCAGGGTAAAACCCAGAGCAGATACCAGGGGTAGACCGTGGCAGCGCAGAGGATCAATCCACCCATCAACTGACCGCTGGCGATCACCGCTGACTGCCGTGTCTCGACCGATCGCCGCAAGCTGTAGAGGAAGAACACTCCGAAAACTCCCAAAAGCAGTAGCTTGGCCAGAAGCTGCGGATACACATAGGGATAGAGCTGATTCCAGAAATCGTGTCGAGCCGTCCGATTCTTGAGCGCATCGAGACCCATCTTGAGCTTGTCGTCGAGCTCGAGAACATCGAACAGTCGCCATAGCGGCTCATAGAGTGGCCCGTTGAATTCCCAAGAGACACCGTACGTCACCAGCCCGGGCGGCACACCGCCGACCGAGACGCCGACCGGCAGCATGGCTGCGGCCACCAGGGCCGTTGCCAGGCCGAGGAAGGCTATCGGCCGGCCGCTGACGCGTGCCCACAGCGGCAAGAGGAAGAGTGGCACCAGCTTCCCTAGCACTCCCGCTGCTGCTGCTGCCGCTCCCGTGAGCGCTTGGCGCGGTACCGAGACCAGACAGAGCACCGCCGCAACCGAGCCGGTCAGGACCATCGCGTCGACGTGGCCCATACCGGCGACTTCGAGGCAGGCCAGAGGGCTCCAGCAGTACCAGACGGCCCGACCAGGGGGTAATCCCAGCCTCTGTGCCAGGCGGATCAACAGGGCGCAACCGACGAGCTCGACGAAACAGAGTAGAATCTTGACTCCAACCAACGGATACGGCATCCAGCTGGCGACGCTGAACAGAGCGAGAGCGAGGGGCGGGTATACTGTCGCCACGTGCTTATGGGGCATTCGCTCCCAAAGCTCGTCCCGCAGCGGCGCCAGCTCGGCAGCCTCCGGCGCCAGCAGGTATGGATTGAAACCTCCGAGAACGACCTTTCCGTCCCAGGTATACCGAAGAACATCATCCGACAGCGTCGGCGGCAGAGGCAAGAGCGGCAGACGCAGGAGGATCGCGACGAGCAGGATGACCGGAGCCGTAACCGCAAGCTCCAACCGTCGTGCCGCGCGCCAGTAGGAGACGAAGGCGATCAGCAGAATGAGCAGCGTGATGACCGGCCTGGCGGTCAGGTCGAAAGTGACCATGAGTGCCAAGTGGGCCGCAAGCAGCGGCGCAACCGCAGTCACCACGCTCCGGTCTTGAACTTCCGATAGGAGAACGGCGAGAGATGAACGAGTGGCTGTCCGGGTCAATCCTGACACTCTATTACCTGATTCTCGGGATATTGGCCTGTTACGGACTTCACCGCTTGGTGCTGGTGTTCACCTATTGGCGTACCCGGCAAGGAGGGCCGCCGACACCCGAGCCGCCCGCGGAGTGGCCCGTGGTCACTGTGCAACTACCTATTTTCAATGAGATGTACGTCGCCGAGCGGCTGATCGAGGCCGTCTGCCGCCTAGACTACCCGCGCGATCGGCTCGAGATCCAGGTGCTCGACGACTCGACCGACGAGACCCGCGAGATCGTTGCCGACGTGGTCGAACGGTGCCGGCGAGACGGCTTCGATATCCACCATTTGCACCGGCAAGAGCGCTCAGGCTTCAAAGCCGGCGCGCTCGAAGCGGGGCTCGAGATGGCACGCGGCGAGCTGTTGGCAGTGTTCGATGCCGACTTCGTGCCGACGCCGGAGTTCCTGCGGCTCAGCGTGCCGCATTTCGCCGATGCCGATGTGGGCATGGTGCAGGCTCGTTGGGGCCACTTGAACCGAGATTACTCCCTGCTGACCCGCGCCCAGGCCATCCTGCTCGACGGGCACTTCGTGGTCGAGCACGCGGCGCGCCA
>JBCCGX010000093.1:0-15112 GCA_039029035.1 Acidobacteriota bacterium
CGAGGCAGAGCCGGCCGTCGCAACCATCTTCAGCCTGCTGCTGAGTATCCGCCTGGTCGACGATCTCCTCGACGGCGATCCGGGAAGCCAGGCGGAAGAGCTCGGCGCCGGCCCAACAGCAAACCTGGCGCTTGCCTTTCAGGCCGTGGCGGGCCAGATCATCGAAGCCGCGGGTTTGAGTGCCGAGCGCCGAGCCGCTTGCCATGCTGTGATCGACCGAGCGGGCCTGGACACCGCCCGCGGGCAGCAGCGAGACCTCGGCCCTGCCGCATCGGAAGCCGACTACTGGCAAATCGTCGAGGCCAAGACCCCACCTCTGATCTGCGCTGCTCTGGCCCTGGGCGGTCTCTTCGCCGGCGCCCCCGAACCGACGGTCCGCAAGCTGTTCGGGATCGGCGTACCGCTGGGCAAGATCATTCAGATCAGTGACGACCTGTGCGACGTGATGAGCACCGAGGCACAGCCGGACTGGCAGCGCCCACAGCACAATCTCGCCCTGCTCTACGCCTCCACCGCCAATCACCGCGAGAAGGACCGCTTCATCCATCTCAGCCGTCGGGCGGCACAGCCCGAGGCGCTCGCCGAAGCGCAGAAGATTCTCGTCCGCTGCGGTGCAGTGAGCTATTGCGCCTACCAGCTCATCGAATTGGACAGAGCTGCCCGAACGCAGCTGGTGGCGGCAACGCTGCCGGATTCCGGCCCACTCGAGGCGCTCCTCGACCGCCATTTGGAACCGTTGGAGCAGCTCATGCGAGCAGTAGGGGTTCCTTCGCTTACCGCACTCGGGTGACAATGAGGGGGTGAGCGTCCCCGCCCCGCAATCTCGCCGCCTGGCCGATCTCCTCGGACCAGCTCTGTCGGTCGTCGTCCTGGCCGTCTGTCTGGGGTACGGCTACCTCTTCGTCTTCCACCAGCCCCAGCTCGGCTTCCATCTCGACAGCCGCACCTGGATCGTCATCGAACGCTATGGACCTTGTCTCGATGCTGACTGCGTGATGCCGGGCGATCAGATCCAGCGTATCGGCGACCTAACCCGCGACGAGTTCTTGCGCCATCCGGCCCTCGCGATCCCACAATCTCCTTTGGGCGAGGAGATCCCGGTCACCCTGACTCGGGGCGGCAGAACGCTCCACCTGCAGGTGCAAGCGACTCTGCCCCATCCCGTCGAACGGGTTCTGCTCTACCTGGGGGTCCTGACCCTGCCGCTGATCTTCTGGCTTTGCGGTACCGTGGCGTTGATCTTCATCCGCCCGCTGGACGAGCAGGTTCTGGCGCTGGTTTTGTTCGATTTGACCACCGCTGTGTGGCTAGCTGCCGGTTTCTTGTCCTGGAGCCACACCGGCTACTCCTGGTACGTCGCTCACGCGGCCATCTGGATTTTTGCCCCACTGAGCGTTCACCTGCACTTGGTTCTGCCGGAGTGCCCCTTCCCCCGCCTGCGGCAGCTACTTCCCGTCGCCTACGCCATTGCCGCAGTCGGTATGGGCCTGGAGCTGTCACAAGCTCTCCCGGACGGCATGTTCCTCTGGGCCGCCCTGGTCGCGATGGCGATGTCGGCCGCGTTGGTGATCCTCCGCCTCCTGGTCTCGAGGGCACCCGAACGACAGGGCAAGATCATGGGTTTCGGCCTGCTCATGGGCGTCACGCCACTGTTCTGTTTTGGCATCCTTCCGGCCTTGCTGCCACCCGTTGCGTGGCTGCCCTCGGAGCATGCCGACATCCTGTTGGGCGCCGCTGCCGTCCTGGCTGTGCCGATCTGGCCGCTGAGCTATCTCTACACCCTCTATAAGCACCATCAACCTCGTATCCGCTTCCGGGCCAATCGGATCCTGGGGACCTACGGCTTCTTCTGCCTCTACATTGTCGGCTACTCGGTGTTGGTGCTGGTACTCATCAACCGCTTAGTCGCCTGGCTCGCCCCCGCGGCCGACCAGGCAGCCGGGATCGCCCTGCTCGGTACCCTCTTGCCCTCTGCCTTCGTCGTCGCACTGGCTCCCTACCTTCGGCGCCGCTTCCAGCGCTGGGTCGACCGCTCGATCTTCGGCCTGGACTATGCTCCCGACGAAGTCCTCTCCGCCTTCGCCGCCGCCATTCCGACCGCCTTGCAGGGACCTCAGCTGGCGGAGATCATCGAGCGGCGCATCCTCTCCCCCCTGATGATCCGTCAATCGGCGCTCTACTTCTTTCGCGGCGAGGGTGTGGAAACCCTCTACGAACAGGGCGTCGAATCTGTGCCGGAGGCTGCCGACGCGGCCCGCTTAAACCAACTGGCCAGGCACGCAGGCCGTTTCTTACCGCACTGGGACGGGGACACTGAAAGCCGGTGGGTCGGCCTGGTCGTTCCGGTATCGGTCGATGGTCGCGAAGTCGGGCTCTGGTTCTTCGGCGGCCGAGATCCGGACGATTATTACTCCATCAGCGACATCGAGCTCTTGACCAATCTCGCCAACCTCGTCGCCGCCGTGGCGAGGGCTCGCCAGGCCGCGCTCGCCAAGTCCCAATTCCTGGCCAACATGAGCCACGAAATCCGTACCCCGATGAACGGCGTGCTGGGCATGGCGGATCTGCTGCTCGAGACCGATCTCTCACCCCACCAGCAGGAGCTGAGCACGACCATCCAGCGTAGCGGAGAGACTCTCCTCGCGCTGCTCGACGACGTGCTGCTACTGTCGCGGATCGAAGCCGGCAAGATGCCGGCGGAGCAGATCCCCTTCGACCTTCGCGATCTGGTCGAGGAAACCCTGGCTCAGCAGGCGCTTGCGGCAGAAGAGAAGGGCCTGGCACTGATCAATCGCTACCAGCCGCAGACCCCCCGGACGCTCGAGGGCGATGCTCGGCGACTCGGGCAAGTGCTGGCCAATCTGGTGAGCAACGCGATCAAGTTCACTGATCGTGGAAAGGTGGAGGTCGAGACCTCCGGGGAGCCCATCGCACAAGGCGTGGTCGAGGTCCGGCTCGCTGTCCGTGATACCGGTATCGGGATCCCGCCAGCCCAACTCGAGAGCATCTTCGACACCTTCACCCAGGCCGATGCCTCGCCGACCCGACGCCACGGCGGCACCGGTCTCGGTCTATCGATCTGCCAGCAACTGACCGACCAACTCGAGGGTCGTCTGAGCGTCGCCAGTGTCCCCGACAGCGGCTCGACGTTCCATCTCGAGCTGCAATTGCGGACGGCCACCGGAGAGCTTCCCTTCCCCTCACACGGCCTCGAAGGTCATCACGTGCTGATCGCCGACCGCAGCCGACCTCGGCGGCGCGCCCTGGCTGACCAGTTGACGGCGCAAGGCCTCCGCCCGGCACTCGCCGCCAGCCTGGAGGACGCACGGGAGGCATTGCAGCGCCAAAGTATCGAAGACGAGCCGTTCGAGATGGTTTTCCTCGACGATGAACTCTGCGGAGAACCCGCTGCAGGCACTCCGATCGACCATCATGGGCTGGTTCTGCTGACCTCTGTCAGCACCTCTCCCCAAAGAGCAACGCCCCGTGCTGTTGCAAGCTTGACGAAACCTGTCCGACCCAGTCGTCTCGAAGAGCTGCTCAGCAAGCTCGGCCGGCGCCAACGTGGGGAGCTGACCCCGGTGCCGGCTACGGCCGAGCCGGTCCAGGCGCTGGACGAAGCCGCCATCGACGCTCTGGTGCTGGTGGTCGAAGATGTGCTCCCCAACCAGCGGATCGCGCAATTGATGCTCGAACGGCTCGGCTGCCGAGTCGATCTGGCCAACGACGGTGTCGAGGCCCTAGAGGCTCTGGATCGCCAACGGTACGACCTTGTCTTGATGGACTGCCAGATGCCGCGCCTCGACGGCTTCCGCGCCACGAACGAGTTCCGCCGGCGAGAGTCAGATCAAGACCAGCGGACGCCGATCGTCGCGCTTACCGCGCACGCCCTGGCGGGTGATCGCGAGCGTTGCTTGGCCGCCGGTATGGACGACTTCTTGAGCAAACCGGTGGCTCTGGACATTCTCTGGCAAACGCTCGAGAAGTGGGTGCTCAAGCAGCCGGCAGAGATGCCAGGAGTCGGCAACGGGGGGCCCAACCCCCGACAAACCGAGCCTGAAGAGACTCCAGAGCTCCTTTGCCCAGATCGCCTTGCGACCCTGCGCTTACTCGGCCAGGACACACTGCATCAGGTCACCCGCCTGTTTCTCGACTCGACCCCTAGCGAGATCGCGCGGATCCGCCAAAGTGTCGCCGAGGGCGACCGAAACACGCTACTCGCCACGGCACACACGCTCAAAGGCAACGCGGCAAACCTGGGTGCGACCCGGTTACAGGCCCTTTGTACCGAGATCAGGGCGCAGATGGAATCAGACAACGGCACTGTCTCGAGCCTCGTCGAAGCTCTCGAAGAGGAGCATGCCCGCGTCCAAGCGGCATTGCAGGCTCTTCTTTCAGCTGAAGACGACTACCAGCAGCCTCGATAGGCTGATCGGCGAGAGGCGGCGGCGAATCGCACGATCTCGAGCAGCCGTACCGCCGACTACCTGGCGCGTCACGCTAGCACGGTGTCGCCTTTCGCTAGTGGAACTCGCCTCTTATCGCGTTAAATTCTCCTCGACGAACCTGGCAAGCCGAAGGAGATTCGATGATGAAACACCCCAACTCGTTCACCCTCCCGCCTGGGTGGCGTGTGCTCCTGAAAGATCTCGGGCTACCGCCCGTCGATGTCCTGCGTCGGGCAGGCCTGCCCGACGACCTTCTCACCCGCGAGACCATCCACCTCAGCACCGAAGAGTATTTCGAGTTTTGGCGAGGTCTCGACCGCGAAGCTGCGGACCCACTTCTGCCGATACGGATCGGTCAGTCGATTTCAGTCGAGGTCTTCGATGTGCCGATCTTCGCCGCCGTGTGCAGTCCGAATCTCAACGTCGCGGCCCGGCGTATCAGCCGGTACAAAAGGCTGATCGGCCCGATGGCGCTACATGTCGAGGAAGACGGGAGGGGCACGACGCTCGAGATCGAGTTTCTCGACAAGAGTTGGATACCGCCGAGATGCCTGATCGCCATGGAACTAGTCTTCTTTGTCCAGTTGGCCCGGTTGGCGACCCGCGAAGAGGTTCGCCCCGCCAAGGTGATCGCACCCGAGCCACCCGAGCCGGCCAGAGCCTACACCGAGTACTTCGGCTGCCAGGTGGAGCGCGGGGACCGTCGCGCCGTGACCTTCTCGACCAGGGATGCGAAGCAGCCCTTCCTGACCGCGAATGCCAAAATGTGGGAGTTCTTCGAGCCCGAGCTACGCAAGCGTCTGTCGGAGCTCGACGAGACCGCCACCGTGACAGACCGGGTCCGCGGCGCCCTGCTCGAGCTGCTGCCCAGCGGTAACCCGTCGCTGCAAGCAGTGTCGAAGAAACTCGCAGTCAGTACACGGACCCTCCAGCGACGCCTCGGCGTCGAAGGTCAAACATTCCAGCGGGTGCTCGACTCGACACGGGAAGAACTAGCGCGCCACTACCTCGGCAGTTCCGCCATGTCCGGCGCCGAGATCTCCTTCCTCCTCGGCTTCGAAGACCCGAACTCCTTCTTTCGCGCCTTCCACACTTGGACCGGCGAGACACCGGAGCAGGCAAGAACAGCCATGGCTGCCGTCACCTGAGCGGGCCTTGCCGGCCTTCGAGCCTCTGGACCTCCCACAACGCAGTTGGGCCGCGGCTCTCGGCCCTTGAGGGCGGTGGTGCGCGAACTCGCGCAACCTCCGGCTTGCGACTGCCTACACGGCCGGCTGGTAGAATCTCTGCGTGCCCCCCGTCACATTACCCCGACTCGCCCGATGACGCGCTCTCGCTTCGGCGACTTCACGGGCACGGAGAGGTTCCGGCTCGAAGAGCACCTCGGTACAGGCACCTCTGGCGAAGTGTTTCGCGCCTACGACACGAAGCACGATTCACTCGTGGCGCTGAAGACCTTGCATCGTGCAGACCCGGCAGCGATCTACCGTTTCAAGAACGAATTTCGGGCCCTGGCTGACGTCAGCCACCCCAACCTGGTGCAGCTCTATGAGCTCCTGTCCGATGGAGAACGCTGGTTCTTCACCATGGAGCTGATCGAAGGGTGCGATTTTCTGGAATATTGCCGCGGGATGGTCGTTTCGGATCCAGCCAGCCCGCCCTCGAGCCCTGCGGATCTTGATCGACTACGCGCCGCGGCGCGGCAGTTGGCCGAGGGACTCGCAGCTCTGCACGATGCCGGCAAGTTACACTGCGACATCAAACCGCCGAACATCCGAGTCGATCGCCAGGGACGCCTGGTTCTGCTCGATTTCGGTCTCGCCCAGGAGCTCTTCCCCAGCCAAGGCGAGCTCACCATCGACGGTGAGCTCGCCGGGACACCGGCCTACATGTCACCGGAGCAGGCTGCCGGAGGACGCCTCGACACGGCGAGCGATTGGTATTCCGCCGGCGTCGTGATCTTCGAAGCGCTCACCGGCCGTAGACCCTTCGAAGGTAGCTTTCTCGAAGTGCTGCAGAAGAAGCAAAGCGGCGACGCCCCGTCACCCAAAGAGCTGCTACCCGATCTGCCCGCTGACCTCGCCAGCCTGACGACGCGACTCCTGCGGCATGATCCCGGCCGGCGCCCCAGTGCAGGGTCCGTGCTGCGCCAACTGGGTCGCCGCTCGCGTCGTGCCCTGGCCAGCCACCGATCGACGTCCGGCACCGGGGCCCCCTTTATCGGCCGCCAGGAGCATTTGGCAGCACTCAGCAAGGGCTTCGCTCAAAGCCGGCAGGGCCAGGCGGTCTTGTTCTTCGTCCACGGTAGCTCGGGCATGGGTAAGAGCGCCTTGATTCACCAGTTCCTCCGCAAGGTGCGTCATGAACATGACGAAACCGTTGTGCTCTCCGGGCGCTGCTACGAGCGCGAGTCCGTGCCCTACAAAGCTCTCGATGCATTGATCGATGGGCTGACCCACCACTTGATTCGCCTGCCGAAGGGCGAAATCGAGGCCTTGCTACCGAGTGACATACAGGCTTTGGCGAGGCTCTTCCCCTCTCTCCGGAGGCTGCAAGCCGTGGCTCGCGCCGGGCGCCAGGTGCTCGACCTACCGGACGAGCGCGAGCTGAAGCGGCGAGCACGGACTGCCCTGCGGGAGCTCTTCACCAACCTGGCGGCGCGCAGCCCTCTGGTGCTCTATATCGACGACCTCCAGTGGGGCGACCGAGACAGCGCCGACCTGCTCACAGAGATCCTGCGCCCCCCCACCCCGCCACCGATCTTCCTCGCCAGCTGCTTCCGCAGCGAGGAGAGAGACACCAGCCCATTGCTCCGCCGTCTCCTGAGCTCCGATCTCATCGCCGAGAGCACTGTGATGCACCAACTCGCCGTCGACGAGCTGCCCACGGAGCGGGCCCGAGACTTGGCCCTCCAACTGCTCGGTGACGCCTCGCCCGCGGCTCGCACGCTGGCGAAGACGATCGCCCGGGAATCCCACGGCAGCCCTTACTTCGTCGCCGAGATGGCACGCTACGCTCGCCACCATGCGGTGGACGATGATGGCGGTAGCGGCGCGCTCCCGGATCGCGACCAGTCCGGGATGACTTTGGAACGCTTGATCCTGACTCGCCTCGAGGAGCTGACGCCCCCCTCCACGCGGCTGCTCGAACTGGTCGCCGTCGCCGGTCAGCCCGTCGCGCTACAGGTGGTTCTGCAGGCGGGAGAGCTTGGCTCCGCTGCGCAAACCGCAGTGACTTTATTGCGCGGTTCTTCACTCATTCGCGTTCGACGTTCGCGCGCTTTCGACGAGATCGAATGCTACCACGATCGTATCCGCGAGGCAGTCATTGGAGTACTCGATCGGGCGTCCCGCCGGCGGCATCACGGTGCGCTCGGTCTCGCCCTCGAGGCGACGGGCCACGCCGATCCCGAGACTCTCGCCTTTCACTTCCACGAAGCCGGCGACCGCGAGCGTCAGGCCCACTTCGTGACGGTGGCAGCGGATCAAGCCACCGAGGCCCTGGCTTTCGATCGAGCCGCACGCCTCTATCGCTCGGCGTTGGAACTCGAGCAATACTCGCGTCTGACCCGCCGCGAGCTGCTGGTCAAGCTCGGTGACGCACTGACCAACGCCGGCCGCGGAGCCGAGGCGGCGCGGGCCTACTTGGAGGCTGCTCCCGGAGCTCGCACCGCTGAAGCTCTGGAGTTGCGCCGGCGCGCTGCGGAACAGCAACTGATCAGCGGTCATATCGACGAAGGCCTGAGCACCCTGAGGCAGGTCCTCGCCTCGATCGATATGAAGATGCCGACCGGCCGGGCAGCGGTTCTGGCGTCGCTTCTCTTGCAGCGCCTCAAACTGAAGTTCCGCGGCCTGAGCTACCGCGAGCGTGATTCCTCGCAGTTGTCACCGGATCAGCTGATCCGTATCGACACCTGTCGCTCGGTAGCGATTGGTCTCTCGAACGTCTATCCAATCCGCGGCATGGACTTCGCCACCCGCCACCTGCTGCTGGCTCTCGCCGCCGGCGAACCCTTTCGCGTCGCTCGCGCCCTCGCTCTGGAGGCGGGCTTCTCGAGCGTCGATGGTACCGGCGCCCGCAAGCGGACATCGGCGTTGCTTCGGGCCGCCCTCACCCTGGCGGAGCGGGTCAACGAGCCCAGTGCTATCGCCCTGGCCCATGTCTCGACAGCGACGGCAGCTTACCTCGAAGGCGACGGCGCCCGCGCCTGGGAGTTGTTCGATCGCGCCGAGGCAATGCTGCGCAATACCTGCACCGGCGTCACCTGGGAGCTTGATACACTGCTGCTCTACAAATTCCGTCTGCTGACCTTCCTCGGCGAGCTGGATGTACTGTTCCGACAGGTGCCGCCAGCCCTACAGGACGTCATGGAACGGGGCGACATCTATGCCGAATCCGGCCTGCGCAGCAACGTGGTCTGGCTCCTGAAGCTCGCCGGCGGCCACCCGGAAGAGGCGTTGGAGGAGATTCGCCTGGCGGCCGATCGCTGGTCGCAGGAAGGCTTCCACCTCAACCACTATCTGCATTTTCTCGGACGCGTCGAGATCGCCCTCTACCGCGGCGATGGCGGCGCTCTGCCGTTGGTCGAGGCCACCTGGCCTGCCCTTGTCGGCTCCCAGCTATTGCGGGTTCAGGTCACTCGCACCGAGGCCTGGCACCTACGGTGTCGAGCCGCTCTGGCCGCGGCCACGGAGGCGAGCCGCGGGGTCTCCGCCAGCGCCAAGATACTGGATCAGGTCACCGCACCCTTGCGGCGCTTGGACAAGCAGAAGCATCCTTGGGCGAGAGCTTTCACGCATCTTGTCCGGGCTGGAATCGACTCCTTGCGATCAGAGCCCCAAGCCGCGATCGATCATCTCGCCACCGCTGCCGCCGGATTCGACGCTGCCCGAATGAAGCTCTATGCCGCCGCTACCCGCCGACGCCGAGGCCAGCTGCTCGGGCCGCGAGACGGTGCTCGGTTGATCAGCGAATGCGACGAGTGGATGCACAGCCAAGGCATTACCGAGCCCCAACGCTTCGCCGATGTCTTGGTGCCGGGGCGGTGGGATCCACAGAGCCGGCTCACCAGGCTCGCGGATCGAGGTCGAAGGGTAACGGCGTGAGGCTCCGGGGACCATCATCGCTCAAGTGGAAGGTATCTTCCAAACGGACTCCGTAGCCGACATCTTCGTCGTAGAGCCCCGGCTCGAGAGTGATCACGTCGCCCGCTTCGAGCAATCCTTCATCGCCGGCTTCTTCCCGAAAGCTCGGATACTCGTGGCATTCGAATCCCACACCATGGCCCAGGCCGTGGACATACCCACGGGTCGTGCCACGATCAGAGATCGGGGTCGGAAAGCCAGCCTCGCCCAGGTAGTCACAGACCGCTTCCTGCAATGCCCAACCTCGAATGCCGGGCCGGGCGCGCTGACGGGCCAGGTCCAAGGCTTCGACCACAAAGGTATGGGCTCGTAGCAGGGTCTCTGGCGCCTCACCGACACAGAAAGTGCGGGTGCAGTCAGCGAACAGCCGGCCCTTGGGAAAGATGTCGACGACCAACGACTCACCGGGCGCCAAGACGCGCTCATCACGGCCGCTGTTGTGCGGTACTGCTCCTTCTTCGGCCGGGGCAACGATATTGCCAGCTGGCTGCTCCAGACCATGCTCAGCCAGAACCTTGGCGATGGTCCGACGCAGGCGCCCAACTCGCAGGCTCTCGCCGTCGAGCCAAAGCTCGCCGGCACGCACTTCAGCTGCCGCCAGTTGCTCGGCCACCCGCCGGAAGGCTGCCATCGTACCGGCGGCAGCCTGTCGGATCCCTAGCAGTTGGTCTGCAGTCTTGCACTTGCGTGCTTCGGCGACCATCGGCTCGCCGGCGACGAAGCGCCACCCTTCACGGCTCAAGTGCTCGCAGGCTTCATGCAGCACTCCGGCGTTCCAACAGCCCGCTACGGCGACCTGCCCAGGCGCCAGCTCGGTCAGATGGAGGGCCCGCGAAAGGATATGGCCGATCCACTCGCTGGGAGACTTGGCCTCCCGCGCCCAACGAGCGACATCCAGAGACTCCGGATCGAAGAGCGCCAACCCGCTCCCCGCGGCTTCGTCGCGGTCGAGCGGGCTCAAGTAGGCCAGCTTGGGCGGCGACTCCCGCGGGGCGATCAGAACCGATTCGCCGAGGCGCGCCGTGCCGATGAAAGGGGCAAGGTTGGGATCGCGCGAGGAGCCAGCAACAACGACCAGTGCCTCGCAAGACGCACGATCTAGCAGGTCACGCAGTCGCGACATCGGCAGCCGGCGCCGCCCCGACGTTGCGCTCGATGAACTTCTCGAAAGCCGCCTTGGGCATGGCGCCCATCATCCGATCGGCGACTTCACCATCCTTGAACAGCAGGAAGGTCGGAATGCTCTGGACCTGGTACTGCATCGACAGCTCCTGGTTCTCGTCGACATTCAGCTTACCGATCCGCACCTTGCCGTCCATCTCGTCGGCTAGCTCTTCGAGGACCGGGCCGACCATACGGCAAGGACCGCACCACTCGGCCCAGAAATCGACCAGAATGGGCCCCTGGCCCTGGATCTCTTGCTGAAAGTTGTCACTCGAGAGCTCGATGATCTTTTCGTTGGCCATGTTCTACTCCTTTACGCTTGGCTGCGTGTCGCGAGGGATACCCCAAACGGTCCGGCTCGCGTTTCATGTTCTTGGATGGGATCGCGACGGTCCAGGTTACAAGTGGCATGCTACCCGCCGCCACGCCTTCGGGCAGACGCTCATCCGAGAGCTCCACCCGAGGGTTGCAAACGTCCGCGGGAGGCAAAATATTCTCTTGTCGCCTCGACGTCACGGCCAATCTGGGCCGAGAGGTCCATCACGGTAGAAAAAATCCGCTCGTCTCGCAGGCGTTTGAAGAACTGGATCTCGACCTTCTCACCGTAGACGTCGGAGTTGAAGTCGAGGATGTGGCTCTCGACGACATGCTGATAGTTCTCGTACACCGTCGGCCGGGTACCGACATTGGTCACGCAATCGAAAATCCCGGGCACTGACGGGATGCGAACTCGACCGGTATACACCCCGTCTGCCGGCAGGAGCTCGTTGTCTGGCAGTAGGTTGATCGTCGGCCAGCCAAGCCGCATGCCCATTCGGTCGCCGCGAGCGATCGTGCCATGCAGACTGTAGGGCCGGCCGAGCAGATCCATGGCGAGCTCGATCTTGCCCTCGTCGATCGCCTGCCGAATGCGTGTCGAAGATACCGGCTGCCCCTGCAGCAGCACCTCGTCGATACCAAAAGCGCCAAAGCCGAGCTCGGCGCCGAGGCGCTCGAGGAGCTCCAGGTTGCCGCGCCGCTGCTTACCAAAGACGAAGCTCGAGCCGACAAAGATCTCTTGCAGCGCCAGCTCGCGATGCAGAAAAGAGCGCACGAAGTCCTCTGGCTCGGTGCGAGCAAACTCCGGTGTGAAGCGAACGATCAACAGGACATCGATACCGGTCGCGTCCAACAGTACCTCGCGCTGCCCGCCGGGGGTCAGCAACATCGGCGCCTGCTCCGGCCTCAAAACCTGCACCGGGTGCGGATCAAAGGTGATCACCACTGCCTGCGATCCCTCTTCGCGCGCGCGCGCAACGACCCGCTCCAGCACCGTCAGCTGCCCTCGGTGGATTCCATCGTAGTTACCGATCGTAGCCACGCCACGATAGGGCAGATCGGCACTGTGGATGGCGTCTTGAATGACTTGCATCAATGACCTCGCACCGTAGGCTCAGCCCAGCGCACCCGCTGCGTCGGCCGGGACAACGCCGGGCTTCCCCACCGGTCCGACGATATGGCCGATCAAGTCGTCGGCGTAGGCTTCGCTGATCTCGACCTCTACCAGGGTGCCGGGCGGTGCCATACCGTCATTGATCAGCAACCGTCCGTCGATATCCGGTGCCATACCGTGATGCCGCCCTTGCAACAGGTGCTCGCTTTCCTCACACACACCTTCGACCAGCACTTGGACAGTCTGGCCAATGAGCGCCTGGCGGCGCGCCAGTGCAATCGGCTCCTGCACCGCAAGCAGCTCGTCGTGACGGCGGCGCGCCTTCGAGCGCGGTACCCGGCGCGGCAAGTCCGCTCCCGGCGTTCCCGGCTCGGGGCTATACACGAAAGCACCGAGGTGGTCGAACTGCCCCTGCCGGACAAAATCAAGCAAATGCTCGAAGTGTGCCTCCGTCTCTCCGGGAAAGCCGACGATGAACGTCGTGCGCAAGAAGATGTCCGGGGCCAGCTCCCGCGCTTGCTCGAGCTGGCGTAGATAGCGCTCCGCCTTGCCGCCACGACGCATCGCCCGCAAGATCTCCGGGTGGCTGTGCTGCAACGGCATGTCGATGTAGGAAACGAACCGTTCCTCACGACCCATCAGCCGGATCAGCTCTTGATCGAGGGTCGTCGGATAGGCGTATAGAAAACGGATCCACGGGATGCTCGTACCCGCCAGAAGGGACTCGACCAGCCGCGCCAGACCGTGCTTGCCGTAGTCCAGATCTTCGCCGTAGCGGGTCGTGTCCTGGGCGACCAAGCAAAGCTCCTGAATGCCGCGCGCTTCGAGCTCACGCGCCTCCGTCAACAAGCTCTCCACCGTGCGCGAGCGAAAACGCCCACGCCAAGAGGGGATGGCGCAGAAGGTACAAGGATTGTTACAACCTTCCGCCACCTTGAGATAGGCGAAGCCACGGGTGGTCAAGAGTCGTGGCGCGGTATGGTCGAAAACCACGTGGGAAGGGCTCGGTGGCGGCGGCTCGGCACCGCCGATGGCGACCAGATCATTGACTTGGCGTAGCTGATCGAGCGAGACGAAGCCATCGATCTCGGGAATCTCTGCCTGCAGTTCCTCACCGAAACGGTTGACCATGCAGCCCGCCACCAGCAGCCGACCGCCGGGCGTCTTGTGACCTGCTGCTTCCAGGATCGCCTCGACCGACTCTTCCTTGGCTTCGTCGATGAAACCACAGGTGTTGACTATGACCGTTTCCGCTTCGGCGATCTCATTCACCACCTCGTAACCCTGATCCGCCAGCTCACCCAGCATGATCTCTGAGTCGACCCGGTTCTTTGGGCAACCGAGGCTTATCATGCCAACGCTCTGGCGCTGCGATGCACGGACCGATGTCATAGCGGATAGAGGCGGGTGTTGTCCGAGGCCGGCGCGGGCCGTTAGAAATCGACGAGTCGGGCGCGAGGAGCGAAATGGCTGGAAGCGGACGGCGCTAAACCAGACGGGCGTCCACCGTGGCGCGGAGCATAGCAGATTCCCCCCTATAATACCGTCGTCTGGCGCCCTGCTGCGCCGCTCGAGTCCATTCTCCTGTCAGCGCACGAGGTTCTCATGTCATCCTCCATCATCACTGTACCGTCCGGGCTTTGCTGCCGCCTGCTGATCGTCGTACTGATCGCCACTGCCTGTGGTGGGTCAAACAACGGCGACACCCGCTCCACCAGCGGCAATCCCTCGTCGCCTGCCGCCCCAGCTGCCACCGCGCCCCCGATGCACGACGTCCACTCCTACGCCAGGCCTGAGCAGATCATCATCGAACACCTCGACCTCGACCTCAGCGTCGACTTCGACGCCCAGACTCTCGCCGGGCGGGCGTCGCTGACGGTGCAACAGCGCACTGAGGCGCAACACTTGCACCTCGACACCCGCGACCTCGACATCCGCGCCGTCTACCTGGACGACGCGACGGAGCCAACCCACTTCGAGCTCGCCGAGGCCGATCCGTTCCTGGGGCAGGAGCTCACCATCGACATCGAGCCGACCACCCAGGTGGTCCACATCGACTACGCCTCGCGACCCGAGGCTGCCGCCGTGCAGTGGCTCGACCCTGCCCAGACGAGCGGCGGCGAGCATCCCTTCCTGTTCACGCAGAGCCAGGCGATTCTGGCCCGTACCTGGGTCCCGTGTCAGGACTCGCCCGCAGTGCGCTTCACTTATGAAGCCACGATCCGTGTTCCACCGCCGCTGATCGCGGTGATGAGCGCCGAGAATCCGACCGAGCCCTCCGCCGACGGCGTCTACCACTTTCGTATGCCCCAGGCCATCCCCTCGTATCTACTGGCCTTGGCGGTCGGCGACCTGGCATTCCGCCCTCTGGGCGAACGGGCCGGAGTCTTCGCCGAACCTGGAGTCGTCGAGAAGGCGGCCTACGAGTTTGCTGAGACCGAGGAGATGATGACCTCGGTCGAGCGCCTCTACGGCCCCTACCTCTGGGGGCGCTTCGACATTCTGGTCCTGCCGCCCAGCTTTCCATTCGGCGGTATGGAGAATCCCCGTCTGACCTTTGCCACGCCGACCATCCTGGCCGGTGATCGCTCCCTGGTCGCCCTCATTGCCCACGAGCTGGCCCATTCCTGGTCGGGCAATCTGGTCACTAACGCCACCTGGAACGACTTCTGGCTCAACGAGGGCTTCACCGTCTATCTCGAGCGGCGCATCATGGAAGAGCTGCATGGCGAGGCCTATGCAACCATGCTGACCGCTCTCGGCCAGCAAGATTTGGAGCAACAGGTGGCCCGCCTCGCCGATGTTCAACGCGACACCCACCTCTTTCTCGATCTCGCCGGCCGCGACCCCGATGACGGCATGACCGACATCGCTTATGAAAAAGGTTACTTCTTCCTCCGCATGCTGGAAGAAGCCGTCGGCCG